>OMVI01000092.1 GCA_900314455.1 uncultured Prevotella sp.
ACAGCGAACTATGAAAACGGTTTCTATAATTTCGTAAAAGGGTTGGATAATGTCCAAATTAATGACGAATGGTGGGATGAACTTATCAAGGATGTTAACACTCTTCCTTCTGAAGTTGCTTTTAGGAAAGAAAGTGATGTTCAAACGAAAGTTCTTAACTTTTACATTTCCAAAATAAAACAACATAAACAGAATGACTCTGACGATGAAGAAGCGAAGGACGATCATTCGTCTACCAATAATGGATATGAAGACCATAGAGACACCGGACCTGACACTTCTGTTCATGAGATAGACCATTCAACTATTGAGCAAGCTAAAATGAAAATCAGTAGTACGAAAATGCCAAATATTTTCTGGCAGAAATTCGTTATGGATTTGGTGGAGGCCTACCCTGAATCAGCAGAATATATAGCCGATAATTTGGAATAATAGCTAAAGCCTATGGACACGCAAGATAAAATTATAGAATTCGAAAGCCTAGAAGAACTACAAAAGGCTATTGCAGAAGATGCCACTACCAATGATGTTTTGGCACGGCGATACCCTGTACGGTTTATAATGCTTGATAACTTCAAGACTTTTACAGATTTAACTACTTTCTTGTTGGAGAAAGACGTTAAACCTGTTAATCTTGAAGATGTAATAGATGAGAACACACCCGACGAGTGGATAACTGTCGACATGATAAAAGAAGTTATATCCAACTGTACCGTGTCCTCTTTAATCACACCTTTTTCCGAGTTAGTAAGATTCTATGACGACAAACGGTTCCGAGGCTTCTTTAACGAAGTCAGTCTATACGAATGTCAGAAGTATCCAAACATTAGAATATACTTGCCAATAATAGGACTTGAGAATCGTTTTACGGATTTTCTTAGGCATTTCGGACGAATTCAAGAGAGTGCGCCAATATGGAAATGCAATACTGGAAAACAAACAGTAAATGTTTACTTAACAAAGCTTACTGAATTCAAGATTCCTGAAAAGAAAGACACATGTGTACTACACAATCTAAGAGAATGGTTAAGATTTTGGAAGACTACTGCTCCTAAAGACAAAGTTATATGTCAGTCAAAGCCTTTATATGCTTATGACAAGTATGCGAAACCTGACAACATATTTGTTTTCAATAAAATTGGCAATGCCCATGATTTCATAACCAACTTCTATGAATTGAACATCCCTATCGCTTACAAGCCGGAAGAAGAGGCTTACTGGAAAGAGCTGTTATCTTATATCTCAGATTGGAGGAAGAATTTCTTCAACTTTACAGAATTTATCAAGAAACATTTCAACAAAATCTCTTTCAGTTCTTCCGATGCACTTGAAACATGGGGCAGCAGAACGAGTAGTAAGTTTGACCGCTGGATATTAAAAGGTTTTTTGGAAAGTTCACAGGAAATTGCAGATAAGCCGTATTTCTCTCTATGCCTTAGCGAGATACAGGAATATGATAAGCCTGAGAATTTATTTATAAGCATCGCGGAACGAATTTTTTATGGAACAGAGTTTAATGCTCAACAAAAGTTACAATTCGCCAAAGAAAGAAAGGAAGACATGCGTTCACAGAAGGCTTTATTCCATAATAATGTGCCTTTAACATCACAAGAATGGATAAAAAACAAGATTATTGAGAAAGTCAGGACACAAAACAATTTATCTGTAGCAATAAGTTTGTGTACAGGGTGTTTTGACTTTGAGAAGATATTATTCCTTGGTTGGTATGCAAATCATGAAAACAATGACTTTAGTTTTAATATTCTCCAAGAATATTATCCTGAATTATCAAATTATTTGAAAGTTCAAAAACCAATCAATCTACCTTCAAATCAATCTTGGGCTATTGATTATCTAAGGGAATACAGAGAGGCAAAAGTAAAGGATAGATTAACTGACGATGTACTAAGAACTATTTCAGAACGTAATTGCGATGATGTTCATTTCTATGAATGGTATCACGCTTTTAAGAATGAACACGAGTTACTTGCTATGTCTGAGAACAACAAAAGATTAAAACCTGACAAAATCTATTGGTTAGACGGGCTTGGAGCTGAGTTCTATTCTGCTGTCAAATATTTCGTTATGTCAGAACATAGTAACTTCGAAATAATATATTCAGAATTTGGTAGAGCGAACATACCATCTTCAACGGATTTAAACCGTTTCGAAGGAGAAAATGTTATACATAAGAGGGAACTTGATGACAAGGGACACGACTCAAATCTTTACAAGCCATATCAAACGCTAATAGAAGAATTAGACATAATAAAGAGCTTCATACATGACATAATTAATAACAATCGAAATCATCTTTGTACAATCGCAATAGTTTCTGATCATGGAATGACCGCACTCTCCAGAAAAGCCAAATCAAAAAAGTACAACAATGCAGAACATGAAGGAAGATTTCTGAAAGTAGAAGGCAAGAAAGGAGAGAATGACAAGGACTACATATTCCACACAAATGAAACTGACGGTCAGCTATACAAGGTTGCACTTAATCATTCATCTTTAAGATATGTGCCAACACATGAAGTTCATGGAGGCTGTACTCCTGAAGAAGTTTTAGTTCCATTTTTCATATTATCAAATAAAAAAGACGAAATACAAGATTTCAAAGTTACATTAGTAAACGAAAAAGTTGCAATTAGTGATGGTAAAATATCCGTAGAAATCATGCCGGAGCCAAAGTCCGCTCGTCTCACTTATAATGACAAGACATACCAGATGGAACGTAGCGGGACTTTATGGTCTGCGATTGTTGACAATCCTACTGAAGGCAAGCACAAGTTCACAGTTTTGCCAGAAGGTGGATACAATAAAGAATTGGAAACACTAGTGTCTCCAAATTATTGTTAATTTAGGATGTATCTATCTATAAAACAAC
>OMVI01000018.1 GCA_900314455.1 uncultured Prevotella sp.
CGAGGCGGCGTTCCCAGCGAAGGCATTTGCGTGCCATCTCCTTATTCTGGAAGTACGACTCCGGATAGAGTTTTATCTCGCACTGGTCGGCAGCGTATTCGATGTGCTTCTTTATAGAGTTGGCTGCACGCTGACGTATATCATTGATGATGGTACGCGCCTCGGCAAGCCGTCTAAGCTCGATGAGTGCCTCAGCACGGTCGAGCATTGACTCCGTATAGCGTATGACATATTCGTTCATTGCGAAGGCCTGCCATGGGCTATTGTAGGTCTCGCCCTTACTGCGCTGCGGCACACACTTCATGTCGGTGTAATAGCCATAAGTGTTCGGTGTGCGCGAGTTGGCGGTAGTCAGTGTATATTCCTTGTCGTACTTGTAAGGGAATGTCGGCATACCTACTGTATGGAACAACCGTGGGTCCCACTTCTGTGTTGTCGGCTGTCCGTTGACAGGATGGTCGTTGGAAGCATCGTAGTCATCGAACTCTGGCAGTCCGTCGCGAGTCTTGAACGCATTGACGAAGTCCTGTGATGGTTTCTGGAAGTCCCATCCGCATGACCATATTCCCCATACGCCGTTCAGAGTATTCGACCAGTTGGCGCGTCCGAATTTTGTATGGTCATCATTATAGTCTGATGCCTGCACGGCAAATACAGATTCCTTGCTGTTGTCGTACTCCGGAAGGAAGATATCTCCATAGTCCTCAAGGTATCCATACTGTGAGTTTGCAACCACATCAGTGTAGTCGACAACCTTCTGCATGTAGTCTTTGTTTATGAAGTTCACTCCCGTGGAGTCTTCATATCCGTTGCCCCAAGCACGCTCCAAGTAGCATTTGGCAAGATAGCCGGCGGCAGCCACCTTGTTTACGCGTCCGCCATCGTTCTGCTTCTCCGGCAGCGTGTTGTAAGCATCCTCGAAGTCAGCAATTATCTTGTCCCAGAGCTCATCGCCGGTAAGCGCGTCATTGCGTGTCTGCTCCTGCGTGTTGTTCTTGTACACTTCCTCATCAATCCAAGGTACCTTGTTGAAGACCATCTTCAGTTTGAAGTAGAAGTTGGCGCGCAGGAACCTAACCTCTGCAATGCGCTGCTTGGTTGTCTCCTCGCCGAGCTTGTCGTTGCCATACTCTTGAAGCGAGAGGATAGCCCTGTTACAACGTGAGATAGCGCAATAGAGTCTGTACCACAGCTCGTCAAGATGTCCCAAAGTTGGAGTCAGCGTTGAGAACACCTCTACTGAATGATACTCCGTATCAGTGGTTCCCGAGCCACCCTTTAAGCAGTCGTCAGAAGCCAAGTCGCCATAAGGCCACAGATTGAAAGGATACGTGTACCAGCAGTCGCCGAGCATGGCATATGCGCTTGTTACCATCCCTTCCGGGTCGCTAAAAGCTTTGTCCTCATCAACTACAGCTGTCGGCTTGTAGTCGAGGTAATCGTCGCAGCCTGCGAAAGCCAGGCACAGGCATATTGATATAATTGAAATGAAAAACCTTTTCATAGTTTTGTCGATTGAATATATTATTGTTATTGTTTGGGATGTTTAGAAGCCTATCTGCAGTCCGAACGACAGCGAAGAAGCCAGAGGGTAGTTCCAGTTCGGATTCTCTGGGTCGGAACATGTCAGGCTGCTGCTCTTTATCGTCAGCAGGTTTTGTCCGGAGACGTAGACACGAGCCTTTGTAAGCAACAGTTTCTTCAGCAATGAAGCCGGAAGATTGTAACCGAGCTGTAAAGTACGGAGTTTGAGATAAGAGCCATTCTCAACGAAGTATGATGACACACGTCCCTCGTCGGCTGTATTGTTTGTTGTCAGTGCCGGAATGGTGGAACCTGTATTGTCTGTTGTCCATGCACCGAGCATACGGCTTCCCTTGTTAGAGCCTGCATCGGTGATACTCCAGAAATCAGTCTGGAACTTCTGATTGTTATACACATCCACATCAGCCACTCCCTGCCAGAACATCGTTAGGTCGAAGTTCTTGTAGGTCAGTCCAATGTTAAGTCCGTATGAGAATGCCGGTACTGGGTCCAGAATCCATGTCTGGTCTTTCTCGTTAATCACACCGTTATCATCCAAGTCCTTGTATTTCAGTCCTCCTACACGAGCGTTAGGCTGTCCGGAGGCAGCAACCTCATCCTGGTTCTGGAACAGTCCGTCGGCAACGTATCCTACGACAGAGCCATAAGGCTTCTTTGCCTGCACGAGGTTCTGAGTTGTAGTGTGAGCGTAAGAGCCTGTAGCGCTTGACGGCAGACTTGTCACTTTATTGCGATAGAAGTCCAGGTTGCCGTTGATGTCAAGTCCGAGTCCGCATTCCAGGGTTTTTCTGTATCCCAAGGTGAACTCCATACCCCAGTCGCGCAGGGAAGGACCGTTCGACCACTGGTTTCCGCCCTCGCCCATCACGGCGATGTAAGCCGGATTGATGAGCATGTCATCGATGTTCTTTATATATGCGTCGATAGTTCCATAGAGACTGTAATTAAACAGCGAGTAGTCGAGACCGATATTGTATTGCGTTGTCGTCTCCCATTTCAGGTTGTCGTTGCCTGTCTGAGTGGCACGATAGCCGGAAGGGAACGTACCGGAGCCTTGGAGATAGAGGTCGTAGGCTGTTGATGTAACGCGGTCGAGACCATAATCGGTGACGTACAGTCCAAAGTGAGCGTTATTGTCTATGCCCTGGTTACCGGTCTTTCCCCAGGAGAGTCGCAGCTTGGCATCATTGAGCCACCTCTTGTCTATAAGCTGCGAGAAGCGGAAGCCTAATGATGCTGCCGGGAAGTTACCCCAGCGATGGTTCTTTCCGAATCGCGAGCTGCCATCATGTCGTAATGTGAACGATGCGAGCAGGAGGTCGTCGTAGTTATAATCGATTTTTCCGAAGAAAGAAGCCAGACGGTATCCGAACTTTGCTCCGCTATTTCTCATTGTGCCAGTTGCGGCGTTAGGCCACATGTAGTTGACATCCTCAAGGGCATATCCCTCGGAATAAGCTTGGAAGTCGACGACGCTCTGCTTGTTTATCTCTGAGCCCAGGAGGACGTTGAAGTGATGCACCTTCTTTATGTCAAAGAGATAGTTGAGCGTGTTCGACCATGTGTAGTTTGTGTTGTTGGTCTGGCCAAGTGTTGTCTTGGCAATATTGTTGTTGACGATATCCGAATGGAATGTATGCGTCATAGCGTTGATGAAAGACGTTGTAAAATCGATACCGAAGTTAGAACGGAAGGTCAGTCCTTTCAGAGGTTTGATGTCGACATAAGCGTTGCCGAAGAGACGCCAGTAGTCAAGGTGGTTGTCCTTGTTCTGATAAAGCTCACGGAGAGGGTTCTGGCGGTCGCTCATTCCGCCTACCGGTCCTGCGAATGTAGTACCATCCTCCTCATATACAGGTACCGTTGGCGACATCTTCAGTGCGTTCTCCATCGGCGCAGCGTCAACCTGCTTGTTGTACGTAACCGTGAAGTTCTCACCGACAGATACCACCTTATTAATAATAAAGGAAGTGTTCAGGCGTGCAGAAAGGCTTTGGAAATTAGTGTACTTAAGAATACCCTTATTGTCTTTATATCCTATTGAGAAGAGTGCTGTCGATTTGTCTGTAGCATGCGATACAGCTACATTGTAGTTCTGTGAAAATCCTGTACGTGAAATAGCGTCCACCCAGTCAGTATCCGACAGGCGCATGGTACGCTTACTGTTGATGTATCCATCATAAAGACCGTTGACAGTATAGTCAACGTACTGGCTAGTAGCAGGGTTCCAGGCACGAATGCCGAAGCCCTCTGTTGCATTGAGATTGAGTCCATAGTTGCTGGCATAAGCCACAGGGTCCAGTCCGTCGTTAAGTGCAGCCTGTGCCATAGCTGTTGCATAGCCCTTTGAGTCGAGGAGCTTCATTTTCGACTGCGATGTGTAAAATTGAGCGGTAAGATTAGATGTGAAGTCCACGTCCACCTTTTTGTCGCCCTTCTTGCCATGCTTTGTCGTGATGATAATGACACCATTTGCAGCACGGCTACCATATATAGAAGCCGATGCGGCATCCTTGAGTACCTGCATGCTCTCGATGTCGTTGCTGTTAAGTGTATTGATGCCTCCGGTCATTGGCACGCCGTCAACAATATAAAGAGGATCCTGAGAAGAGTTGAAAGAACCGATACCGCGTATTCTCACCGTAGCTGTACCGCTCGGTGAGCCAGTGTCTGTAATAGTCATTCCGGCAACCTTTCCTTGAAGTGCCTTCATAGGGTCAGCGTCAGGCGATGTAGTAATGCCTTCCGTCTTTACCACAGATACAGCTCCGGTAAGGTCTGCCTTACGCTGAACCTGATAACCAGTAACGACGACCTCGTTAAGGTCATTGTCTGTTTCAAGCAGTTTCACCTTCATGTCCTGTGCAGCTGTCAACTCCTGGCTGGCATAGCCAACATAAGAGAAGACAATCTTCGAACCCTCTGGGGCAGTGAAGGAGAAGTTTCCATCAAGGTCGGTAATGGCACCATTACTCGTTCCCTTCTGAATTACTGATGCGCCAATAATTGGCTCACCTGACTTGTCGACGACTGTGCCACTTACAGTGACATTGTTCTGGGCTGCCGCCGTAAACGCAATCATGAATGTCATGATGCTAAGCAATAGAAATCTTAAATGTTTCATGCCTACAGTTTTTAGTGTTAGTTAGATTTTAGAAAATTGTGCTGCAAAAATAGAAAGGAAAAGACCGATGGCATTCAACAAATCGTTCGAGTCATAACAAATTTGTTACATGAAACAAAATTTTAACCTAATGTATCAATATTACAGCCGAAACAGGAGCCATAATAAGTCCAAAAACCTGGAATAGAGTTTTCAGGTTTTGCTATTACGATATAAATACAATAACAATAAAATAAACAATCACTAGTCGTCTCCAGGCAGAGCGGAACGACCTTCTATAGAATTAAAATTCTGGAGGAGCAGCAGTAGCGATTATTTATTTCTTTATTTCTGTAGGATATTTACCATACTGTTTTTTGAAGCATGTGGTGAAATATCCCGGTGAACTGAATCCGACGGTATATGCGATTTCCGAAATTGTCCAGTCAGTAGTCTTCAGGAGCGAGTAAGCTTTTTGCAAACGCATCTGCCTCAACAACTCTACCGGGGACAGCCCTGTCAGAGCCTTCA
>OMVI01000022.1 GCA_900314455.1 uncultured Prevotella sp.
GGGTGTTGGACGGACTCCTAAAAATAGCAAGAAAAAGGGCGGTATAAAGGCTCACACCATAATCCGGGCTGATGCAGACACTCCAGCCTTCATCCGTCTTACAGAGGCTACGGTGCATGACAGGAAAGTGATGGGGCTTGCAGAAAAAACACTATATAAAAGGATGAAAGGAAATTTTCCATTAAAATACTTCCTTGGCGACAGTGCCAACGAGATAGAAATCCAAGTTTGGGTTACGATGATTGCCTGACTGTTGCTGATGGTAATAAAGAAAGATGCAACGAAGAGAAAATGGAGTTTCTCCGGCATGGTGACCGAAGTGAGAATACTCATTAATGCATATATTGACTTAAGGGTATTCCTCAATGACCCCAATTATATGTGGAAATCATTGATTAAGTCCAGGGACAATCTGGAAGAAGGCTTACAAAATGACCACTTTCCTGAAATGGCGACCTCTATTTCCAAAAATAAGAGAACTCTCGCCTATTTAAATGCACCTCAAGAGGCAAAATAAAGATTTTGAACTTTTATCGGACAGCAATGATTGCTTATAAAAATGTGTTGAAAAACATGATTTATGTATTTACTAATACAGTATTTAGCTTTTTTACAATTTATTCTATCAATTTCTTTAATTTTTAATTTTATTTCTTTAATTTTGCAAAATTATGATGGTAAAAAATAAATTTCTATAAGAAAGTATGTATACAAAAAGAGGTCTTATAATTATTATGTTCTTGCTCGTCGTGGTTATGGCTACTACCGCCAAACCACGTTCCGAACAGCAAATTCAAGCTATAGCCGGACAAGTCTTGTCGGCAAAGGGAATAGTGAAGCATGCGTCGAGAGGCAATCTGAAGTTGCTCAGTAAGACAGCTAATATGCAAGTAATAGGCTTTAAAGACGGTGGATATGTTATAGTTTCATCAGATGATATCCTTCCTGCTGTATTGGGATATGCCTCAGGAACTTTCTCAGCAACGGGTAATCCTAACTTCGAGTGGTGGCTTAATGCCACAGAGGCTGCTGCGGCAGCGCGTGTAAAGCAAGGTACTATGCTAAAGGTCACCAAACCGGATATAAGCAAATATGCAGAGTCGGTGGCACCACTTGTAACTTGTACATGGGGGCAGGATGCACCTTACAACAATCTTTGCCCGTCGGGTCAGGGACCTATATCTAAAGGTAAGACCGTTACCGGCTGTGTTGCAACGGCTATGGCGCAGATTCTTTATTATTGGCGGTTCCCTGAACACGGACAGGGGACCCGCACTATCTATTTCCCGTTCGGAGAACCTACTGGGCAGTCGCTCACTGCCAATTTCGGCGATACACATTACGATTGGGATCATATGATAGACGACTATAGCGGTACATACACAGTTGAAGAAGCTTCTGCTGTTGCAACTCTGATGTATCATTGCGGAATAGCAACAAACATGCAGTACGATGCAAGTGGTTCAGGAGCGTATGCCACCGATGCTGCAGAGGGTCTGAAAACATACTTCGGTTTGCCGTCAACAGTACGTTATGTTGAGCGCGACCAGTACTCGGAGCCATCATGGATGGATATGATATATAATGATGTGAATAGCCGCCAGCCAATACTTTATGTCGGAGCAGATGCATCTTATGGCGGTCATGCTTTTGTCCTTGATGGTTATGACAAAGACGGGCTCGTACACATCAACTGGGGTTGGGACGGCGACCAGAATGGCTTTTTCGACGTGTCATTGCTAAACCCTACCGGTTATCAGTTTGAGTTCAATCAGGGTATGATTATCGGCATACGCACAGGTCAGTCGACCGACCTTATTTCAAAGGATATAACTCTAACGACAGCCGGAACATTGAGTAATTATATCAATAAGAATGAAATGTACAACGTTACATCGTTGCGCGTCTCCGGTCCTGTTAATTCAACCGATTTGAAGTTTATCCGCCGCATTGCAGGGCGTGATTCAATAGGACGTAGTACACGCGGACTACTTCAAAACCTTGACTTGAAGGATGCACGCATCGTGAAAGGTGGTGAACCATATATTATTGATGATAACCGCCAACTGACTACGGAAGATGACGCATTGCCTGAGCGTGCCTTTTATGATTGTGAGGGACTTAGAAAGGTCGTTCTGCCCACTGGAGTTAAGAAAATAGGCAACGGAGTTTTTAGCATGTGTCTCGCTCTTGACACTGTTGTCATGCCTCAGGCTGACAAATCTGAATATGTTTATGAGGACAGTATAATATATAATGCCGATACGACCAGCGTCTTGCAGGTAATGCCTTTCAAGTCGGGGCGTGCTAACCTTGCCAGTGGTGTTTCACGACTTGAAGCTTACAGTGCTGCAGGCTGTCCTAAACTGGAGCGCATCATTTTGCCTTCTTCTATCAAGCAGATAGGGACACGTGGACTTTACTTCGACTTCAACCTTGTTGAGATACGGTCTTATTCAAGAACCGTACCTGAGCTTGGAGCCAATGTTTTCGACGATGTGAATGTTGCCAAATGCAAGGTTTACGTTCCGGGTGGTTCAAAGGAACGTTACAGTCAGGCTCCGCAGTGGAAAGATTTCATCGGCAGTTACAAGCAAGGTTGGAACACTACCATAACCTATGATAATATCATAGAGTTCGGTACTACTCTTACAGCCCGCAATTCTGTCCGTGAATACGGCGAGGAGAATCCGGCGTTCGGCTATAAGATTGGAGGTGATGTCCCTGAAGGAAAGCCAGAGATTTCATGCGAAGCTACACCGACAAGTCCTGTTGGCGACTACGACATCGTTATCTCTCGTGGCACGGTAACCAACGAAATTGTCGACTTTGTCAATGGCAAACTCACCGTTATGCCAGCACTGCTCACCGTTAAGGCAGATACCATCACTATGGTTCAAGGCCATTCAGTCCCTGAACTTACATTGAGCTACAGTGGTTTCCGCAACGGCGAAACCGACACCGTATTTGTCACTCTGCCGACAGCGACAACCACTGCTACAGTCAACAGTCCGGTTGGAGATTATCCCATCATAGTCAGTGGGGGAGAGGCTTTGAACTACGACTTGGACTACGTACCAGGCGTACTGCATATTGTAGCCACTGTAGACGGAATAAATGCTGTCAGGTCTGGTAGTAAGTCTGTCAACAAAGCTAATGTCTACGACTTGCAGGGTCGATGTGTGAACGAAGCAGGGTATCGTGGCGTTGTTATTCTTGATGGCAGAAAATATATAAAGAAATAAACTTAATCCCATACCGAATATGAACAAAAACAAACTTTTGCTGCTCGGTGCCATTGCCTTAGTAGCACAGATGTCGGCGCAAACGGTTTATGAGGTCCCTTACTTAGAGGATTTCAACTCCTACTACGACATACAGAATGATTTCACTGTTATTGACCACAACAACGACGGTAACACGTGGACCGAGTATATGAGCTCCGCTTATGGAGCAGCAGAGTATGATGGCAACAGTAATACTGCTGACGATTATCTTGTTACGCCTGCCATCCACTTGAAGCCTTCTTCGCGCTATATCGTTTCTTTCAAAGCACGTCCAGCTTATAAGACCGATGTTGAGAAGATTGAGACAAGCTTTGGACTTAACGGAGCCGATGTTACTACCTATCAGACGATTAAAGGTCCGACAGAGGTGCACTCCCAGCAGTACGTTAGTGACTATACTGAATACACCGATACTATTGACGTTACTTCAGACGGCAATTACTCGCTTGCATTCCATGTCATCTCTGATGCAAACAATGGGCGGATTTTTATAGACGATATTAGCGTAACAGCAATTGCCGGACTTGCAACACCGGCAGCTCCGACCAACTTCACGGTAACTCCAGGCAGTCACGGTGTACATCAGGCTACAGTAAGCTTCAATGTTCCGTCTACCCTTGTTGATGGTTCGGCGGCAACAAGCTTCGACCATGTCTATATCTATCGTGATTCTATATTGGCAAAAGATTACGAAAATGCCACTGCAAGCGAGGCTGTCAGCTTTACAGACACGTTGGCATCTGTAGGCTTTCACACCTACCATGCCTATGCAGCTAATGCCACAGGAAATGGAACTGAAGTTTCTGACTCCACTTATGTAGGTGAGGATGTGGCACGCGATATAGATTCTGTTAAGTTGATCGATAATTCGTCATCAGCTACTCTGACGTGGATCGTTCCTGACACGACAGGAGTCAATGGTTATTGGCTTGACCCTTCACATCTCACCTATAGTGTCTATGACATCGACGGAAGCCGTATAGCAACTGGCCTGACAACAAATTCATATACAATAAGCGGAATTGATCAGAATGTCGAGCAGCACCTTGTCCAGTACTCTGTCACTGCTACAAATGAAGGAGGTGAGAGCGACCGTTCATATTCCAATGGTATGATTGTTGGTCGTCCGTTCCCGACACCGTTTACAGAAGGTTTCCCTTATGGCAATCCTTCCAACACTATGTGGTGGACAACACGCAACAATACTGCTAACTGGGGCTCCAGCAAGGATTATGACCATGATGGCAACCATGGCGCAGCTACATTTAAGGCTACAAAGGCAGGTGACAACGTGCAACTTATTACCGGCAAGGTAAGTCTTGAGGGAACAAATTCACCTCAGCTGTCATTCTGGTATTATGCAACGCCTGGCACTGATATCCAGCTTCGTGCCATCGTTGACCATGCTACGGTCTCCGAGGATACTGTGTTCACACAGGACTTCAAAGCCCTAACGGGTGAGGCTGGTTGGCGTCAGGCGAAGGTTGACCTTACAAGTGCAACACCGGATGATTATATTACTGTTGCCTTCGACCTTGTCGACAACGACCTTAACACAACTGTAGCTCTCGATGAAATTCGAATTGCCGAAGAATACAACTACGACCTTAAAGCAACTCTTGAGTACCCTAATGAGGTTATTGCAAGTAAGCCGGCTCCTATTAAGTTAAAGGTCGAGAATATCGGTAAGCGCGACGTTCGTAATTATAACGTAGAATTCTATGCAGGTGATACCACTATGCAGCAGACCGCACAGCTGTTGAAGGCTGGTGAGGATTCCACTTTCACATTTGAGTATACCGCTCCCGTTACGTCTGGGTCAATGGTTAATGCCTATGGCGTTGTGACTTACCGATACGATCAGGATAATGACAACGATACGACTGCCACGGCTCAGATAAATATCCGTCAGGCAGGATTTGCAGGTCCCGAGAATGTCGGTGCTTCGGTAAACGGAAGTAATGTTTCTGTTACATGGTCGGCTCCTGATAGTACATATCAGCACATCGTTGATGATTTTGAGACTTATCAGCCTTGGATTCAGACGGGTATCGGCGACTGGACAACTATTGACGGTGACTCTTGCGAAACTTGGGAAATCACAAAGGGTAACTTCCCTGGCAATGGCGGAAGAATGTCGTTCATGGTCTTTAATCCTACAGTGGGCTACGACTTTGTCACTGAGGATGCCCAGTACACTCCACACAGCGGCAAGCAATACCTCATTTCGTTGTCAGCAGAGAAGAGGTCTAATGACGACTGGCTCATTTCTCCAGAGCTCTCAGGTAAGCAGCAGACCATCTCATTCTATACACGCAGTCTCGGTTGGTTCGCTTTGGAGGACTTCGACGTTCTGTATTCTACAGGATCTGTTGATCGTAATGACTTCATAGTAGCACAGCATGTTGACCGTACACCTGCTGACTGGACTATTAACCAGATTGAACTTCCGGAAGGCGCAAAGCGTTTTGCAGTCCACTATAACAAGCATGAAAGTATGTATGGACTCATTCTTGATGACTTCTCTTTTGATGGTGCCGCAAGACCTATTGTTGGATATAACATTTACCGCGACGGCAAGCTGATTGCTACAGTTGATTCCGATGCAACATCATTTACCGACATTACAAGCGCTATTGGCAGCTATATCTATCAGGTAAGCGCAGTCTATGCTGACGGTGAGAGTCAGCCAAGTGCCGGTGTTACCGTTAGTGTCACTACAGGCATTGACAATGTTAATGTTGCCACTATGTCAACTCAGCTTGACGGAGCAGCAGTCTACGACCTGCAGGGCCGCAAGATTTCTGGCAATGCTGAAGAATTCCTCGGATCTGGCAAGTCGCATGGTACTTCTGTAGTTATTATAAATGGAAAGAAGTATGTCGTGAAGTAGGATTTTTCTTTTATCAAGCCTCCCTCTCAAGGGGAGGCTTTTGCTAATTCTTTAGTTGTGCCTTAATTTTCAAGTCTATTGAATACAGCTACTGTTTAAATTATATAAATTATAACTTACTATATATTCTTTATGAGAAAAATATTTACTCTTGTTTTGGTGTTTATGACTTTAGCCGTAATTTCCTATGCAGGTTCAAAAGACGTACAAGTCGGACAGAAAACTCATTCTACGCTGTATGCACCTGTAAACTTGTCTTCGCTTACCAGTAAAGGTGAGATTATTTACCGTTCTGAAGACATTAATCTTCCAGCAGGTACTAAAATAACAGGTGTTAAGTTCAGGGGTGTGGTGACAAAGGATATCACTACCCAATTGCAGGCATGGATAGCAAACACGAACAGACTTTCGTTTATATCGCCATATACTTTTTCTTCGACTGACACGATGCAACAGGTATTCAACGGAAGTTATGAATTCAAGAAAGTTGGTAAGGCTAGCGGTTTCAGCAATGAAAATATGACGCTTAAAGATGAAGGTGATATCCTTGCAATCAATTTCCCTGAGCCTTTCATCTATACAGGTGGAAATATTGTAATGGCTTTCTCTAACACAAATCCAGCTAATACATGGGCAGCGGCTTATTATGAAGCAGCCGAAAATCAAGAACAGGCTATAGGCATAGAAGAATCAGATGGTGATGATTACGGTTATGGTGACGAAGGCGAATATACTTATGAAAATGTTGCCACCCGACTGCCTGTTGTTACTTTAACAATTGAGCAAAACAATTCCTTGTTAAAGGGTATAGTTACTGATGATGAGGGAAACTCAGTTGCAGGAGTTGCACTTTCACTTGCCTCTTCTGATACTACCTATGTGGACACTACTTCTCAAGATGGTAGTTATAGCATAGACATTACTAAGTACGCTCCTACAATGACATTGTCAATAGACGAAGCCGGTTTTGCGCCTTATTCCTCTGAAGTTGCAATTTCCGAAGATAGTGCGACTCAAAAGGACGTTGTGTTGAAGAGACTTCACAACTTTTATATTAAGAGCTACAATTTGCCAGATGGAGAAGCTACGTATCCATATCAGGCAAGTGCTGAGATAGAAAATCGTTTAACTGTTGGCATTGCATCTAGCGACTATACTGCTAATCTGTATGTAGGCGATACGCTTGTAGCAACTGCTGCAACTGTAGATGTTGAAAAGGGTGAGTCTGCAAAACTGAACTTTGGATATGTTCCGGAAACTCCAAAGGAAGCTTTAGCCAAAATCGAAATTATTATGGGCGAGGACACTGTTACTGCAAGTGACAGTATAACGATAAAGCCTGAACTTCGTGAAGGTGTTGTCAGAATAGGTACTCCGAGCGATCTTTTCAGCAGTGGCACCTTATGGTTCGATGCTGCTTATGCACCAGTCTCAACACGTATGATGAGTGGACGTTCACAGATTATATATCCTGCTGATATCCTGAATTTGCATCCTGGAACAAAAATTAAATCCATAACCTTCAAGGGATACCGTAACGGAGAGTCTGTGTTTTACAAGAAGATAAAGGCGTATATATCCAATACATCACAAGGACGCTATCAGGTAGGAGAATCTCTTACCGATGTTCCAGACAGCCTGCTTGCAAATCCTGATACGATGCTTTGCATCCTTGACGACAGCGTTTACATATCCAATAAACTTGGCTCTGAAACTTCTTCGGAAGATGCTCTTACTATAGAAATTCCTGGTGGTTTTATTTACAACGGTGAAAGCATTATGCTTTACTTCATAAGTCAGAGTCAAGAAACCAACACGACTTATTACGAGAGTGACAAGAGTGAACCTTATACTGTATTTTACAATAATGACATAAATGCAAGTGCGTATTGGTCACGTTCTCGCGTAATGCCTGTCGCGTATATTGACATCGTTGAGCCACATGCGGTTTCAGATAGTATAAACATGATTTCAAATACACATAAGACTGAAACATTGAATGTTTATGACCTCAGTGGTCGACGGGTATGTTCCAGTGGCTTAAAAGGTCTTTCAAAGGGTATTTATATTATGAACGGAAAGAAAACCGTTGTGAAATAAATTTTGCTAAACAACTGTTATTTTAAAGGAAGTTGGTACTAAAAGCCAACTTCCTTTTTGTATGATGAAATATTCTTCTTTTTAAACTAGTCTTTATTCAGAATTTACATGAGATATCAAAGGTGGGTTTTGTAGTGCAATCCCATTATTTTTTTATTGTTGTCCGGTAAACGAAAAAAACAAGAGTTGAAAAAAGGGGAATAAA
>OMVI01000014.1 GCA_900314455.1 uncultured Prevotella sp.
TGACAAGGCAGTTAGGCTTTGCTATTCCGAAATACATTAATATAATCGCAACAAGGGCTCTGTAGACGGTCTACAGAGCCCTTGCTGTATTATTGTAATTCGTCAACTGCGACTTACTTGCAATCCATTGGTACTCAAAGTCATATCAACGAAGCGTGCATTGGGGCGTGTCTTGTGCTCGTTAAGAATATTGACAATACGGGCGGCAGCCTGCGGGTCCTTTGCAATCATATACAGATAGCCTCCGCCACCGGCACCAGGCAGTTTATAGCCAAGGCACAAATCATCGATAAGACTCGTCAAACTGCGTATCTCGTCGGGGTTCGTTCCCGAGTCGAGAAGCTGATTCTGCTTCCATGTCTTACGTACAAGAAGTCCCATACGGGCAATATCGTCCTGCTGAATGGCATCATACATATCCATCGTATGTTCCTTCATCTCACCCAATAGTTGCAATTCGTCATGCTGGTTGAGGAACATCCGACGCACAATCTCAGCAAGAATGGTCTTCGCAGTACGTGTTATGCCGGTGTAGAAGAGCAGATGACACTGCGCAAACTCAGGTCGTGTCCACAAGTCGGTTGGCAAATAGCGAACTACCGGAGTCTGACTGAAGCCCTTTTCTGTCTGCAACAGCTTCACGCCTTGAAGTACACCGCCAAACTGGTCTTGCCATCCGCCACCCGTGGTAAGCAACTGCTCAAGCAGAAGAGTACGGTGGCAAACTTCCGTTTTATCCCATCCGAGATAGCAGAAGTCGTTGAGCGCACCCAGAACGGTGGCAGCAAGGATGCTGCTAGTACCCAAACCGGAGCCTGCCGGGATAGCCGAGAGAGTTGTAACTTCTATTCCTGAGCCGAAGGCTTTCAACTGTTCTGCAAGCGAAGGATACTTTTCCGAACTATACTGTGGCAGGAATCCCGACAATGCAAGTGCTGCCTTAGGTATCGAGAACGGACTTCCAACATGCTTAAAATCGGCAAGTTGCTCATAAGTCGTTATCACCTCTGAAGCGCTCAAATCTATACTGCGAAGCACAATCTCTGGTTTCTTGCACGGTTTGACATATGTCTGCAAAGGTGGTTGCCCGTTCAGCTCAATCGCAAGATTGATAACGTTGCCGCCATCCATAAGGCATGCCGGTGGTGTATCTGTCCAACCACCTGCTATATCAATTCGGACCGGACTGCGAGCCCACACAATCTGGTCGCTGTATACATCTGATTTCGGCTGTACTTTCAAGTCAGAAGAAGACAAAAGTCCTTCTCGGAGCAATGCAAATGCCTTGGCATCGTATTCCGAGCCTTCCTTTCCCTCAAGCCGAAGTACTTCTGAGCGAAACATAGCATCATGAATTCGCGTCATAACAGGCTCGTCGTCAGTCAATTGCTGAGGCAATGGGATATTATATTCAGCAAACTCCCGTGCCGCATTGTCTAAGTCGACCTGATAGAAAACGCTGTGGCTGTGGTTCTCGGCGAGCTGTTTCCAATCCTCGTTCCGAAACTCACGGCGTTGCTCAACAAGACGTCTGAGATTTGCCTTGGCGCTTATCTCATCAGCACTCAACTTCGTTGCATATTTCCAAATCTGCTCTCCTTCCGTCAAGCCAGGCTCATTAAGCATCCAGCGCAACACTATTTCCATGTCGCCGAGATTACCAACAACGGGGAAGATGCGTGCACTTTGCAAGTCAGCCTTGCCTTCTATCGCTTGTAAATCGACATGACGCTCATCAGCCCAAAGCGTGAACGACTGACCGATGAACTCTGTTGCATCATCGTCTATAGCACCTCGGAACTTATCATTGTAACCATACGGACGCACAGCCCATTTGCTTTCACCTATCGGAACAATATCAATGCACTGTCCGTCAGCAAGTTCCAACGTCCAATCATTCTGCGGAACTCCCGTGATAATATTATTTCGGGTATATTGCCACTTCACGCCAACGAACGTATTCTCAATCCAAAGATTTGAATTCTCTGCCGTTGGCTTCCTCTTTACTATCGAATTCTGAATAAAAATCGAGGGCTGCGGCTTAAGTGAATGGTGCATTATAAGTCGCTGGTCGTTAACAAGATTCTGAATGGCACACATCGACGAGATTATCTCATGCGACGTTCCGAAGTGATAGAATTCTCCACCAGGTAAAGGCAGGATGGCCACTTTCAAGTCGTTGACAGCTTCGTCGTGGGTTGTAGGATTTGTTCCAAGAGCACAACCGAACTCACCATACATATCATAGTCAGTCAACTCACCATCGCTGCCAATGCTGTGCTCCATCAAAACCTTAATAGCCTTGTCGGAGAAGAGCCATATTCCTATATCCGTCAAGTAGAAATGACTGCGGCGAAGCTCACCGAGTGTCTCCACAGCCGGCTTTTGCAGCATACACATAAGTTGCGAAGGCTTCTGCTGTTCCGACACAAACACACCGTGGTCTTTCGCTATCTCCGGTCCGAGCCACAATCCGTAGCAGACGACATCGGCATCAGGAATGGGCTGCAAGGGCTGCGTTGCGCGTATGTAGACATCTCCGCTAACAATCATTGTTCGCAAACCTGATGGTGCCAGGTTCATAATCTTCTCGTACAATGGCACTTGCAGCGACAGCAGATTCTGTGAAAGGCGCTGTCCCCTACTCCATCTGAAGACAGGAATAGGCGTCAGTATCTTTCCTGATGGGGCGTATGCCGGAATTCGGCGGCTTTGTCCTCCGGCATGAACGATGATGCGCTTTTCTCTTGAAAGCCATGCGTTAAAATCCTGACTCTCAACAATCTCGCCGGCGTTATCACCCGCTTCCTTGCCTACGGCTGCCTTGAAGGCATTTATAAGAAGGTTTGCCGTGCCGCCACCAGAGCCGAGTTTGCGGTCGACAGGGTCATTGGAGCAGTACCATTCTTCTTCAGAAAGACCTGTAATATCATGAAAACAGCCCACCAAATTTGGCGGAAGCGAAAGTAGTTTCTTCATAACTGAGTTGCTTTTATGGCACAAAAGTACTAAAAATCAGAGAGATTTTATTAATTTTGCGCCAAATATTAGAAATCGATACATGAATACGAATACTAAGAAGGACGGACTTTTCCGTAAGAACGGCGTCAGTTATCTGCTCTCGTTCATCATGATTACAATATGTTTCGTTATGTGGGGTTTTGCCAACGATGTAACAAACCCGATGGTGAAGAACTTCGGAACGATATTCCAGATAACCAAATTCCAAAGCAGTTTCGTACAGGTAGCCTTCTACCTCGGCTACTTCGTCATGGCGTTTCCTGCAGCAATGTTCATCCAGCGCTACTCGTTCAAGGCAGGAGTGCTGACCGGACTGACACTGTATGCTATTGGAGCGCTCGCCTTTATACCTGCTAAGTCAACGGGAACGTTCTTCGCCTTCCTCCCTGCTTACTTCGTTATGACTTGCGGACTGTCGTTTCTGGAGACAAGCTGCAACCCGTATGTCTATTGCATGGGGTCCGACGAGACTGCCACTTTGCGACTGAACCTGGCCCAGGCGTTCAATCCTGTGGGTGCCATAAGCGGTGCTTTCATCGCCCTGACCTATGTAACGGCAAACCTCGACCCTACTCCATCGGATGTCCGCGCCACGCTTGTGACTTCTGACCCGGCACGCTTTGAGGCTATAAAGGCTCACGACCTCGACGTCCTCGTGCAGCCATATCTATATATAGGTATTGTAATCATTATTCTTCTCCTTGCCATCCGACTTACAAAAATGCCTATGGCAAGCGATGAGGGCAGCAAGAAGAAGAACCTATGGACTGCCATCAAGCAGCTTGCTCATGTCAAGAACTACCGCGAAGGCGTAATTGCGCAGTTCTTCTATGTAGGCGCACAGACCGTCTGCTGGGCTTACATCGTTTATTACGGACACCATGTTTTCCACGATTTGGGCGGCATGGCGGAGCAGGCTTCCGACCAATTGACAACCAAATTCTACCTCGGTGCACTGGCATTGTTTGCCATCGGACGCTTCGTTTGCACCGGATTCATGAAGTATGTACGACCTGGACGCCTCCTGTCGATACTCGCCATAGCTGCAATGGCACTGCTTTGCGGTGTCATTTTTGCCGATGGCATAGCCGGTCTGTCGTGTCTCGTAGCTGTCAGCGGCTGCATGAGCCTCATGTTCCCAACCATTTACGGTATCGCCCTTAAGGGATTGAAGGAGAATGTGAAGTTTGGCGGCGCCGGACTGATAATGAGTATCCTCGGCGGAAGCGTAGTTCCACCTATCCAGGCAGCTATCATGGACGTAAAAGGAGACATTCTGGGACTTTCATCCCTGAACATCTCCTTCTTTATTCCGTTTATTTGCTTTATCGTTATCGCAGTGTACGGCTACCGTACACTGGCTCGTAGCTAAGCAACAGCAACTTCTTTCTTACGGTTCTTCCACTCGATGAAGACAATCGCGATTATTATCAGCAACAGAATAGCTGATGCGATGTAGGATATAGTCTCTGTCTTTGAAACTGACTTAGGGTGGAAATCAAGTACAACCTTGTGTGAGCCCGGTTCTACTTTGAGAGCGCGGAGCACATAGTTGACGCGTCCCAGGTCGGCAGGCTTTCCGTCGACGGTTGCCGTCCATTCAGGATAGTAGACCTCAGAGAAGACAACCACGCCACCATTCTTCGATGTCACGTCATACTTGAGGTTGTTAGGCGCGAAGGCTGTCATCGTCACCTTAGCCGTCGAGTCGTTCTCCTTACTCTGTCCGAGAGCAACCTCGAACTTCTTGTCGGCAACCGCCTCGTGGTGCAAATCAATCTTTCCGACACCGTCGATTTCCTCATTCGCATTGTCAACATAGTTGACCTTGTTGACAAACCATCCACAACCCATATTGCTATTGTTGCGTAATGCCTGCGGCTGACCGCCCTGTGCAGGGATAATCAGGTACTTCATGTTCAGCATATCGAGCACCGGCAGAACGCCAGCCTTGTCGGTAATCTGTATCATACCGTCCGAACCCTGACTCAAGTTCTCAGGAGCGAGAGCCTTGTTCATGTTCTGCATCTCCGGCATAATATACGCATCGACGAGTTCCTGATAACGACGCAGCTTTGCAGGATGGTAACCGCCAATGCTATGGTGGAAGTATGAAGTAGTATTATCATTGAACGTGCTAACCGTCATGTTCAGAACACGGTAGTCAGGAGCCTTGTCCTTCATTATCAACTCATCTGCTGCTGACGGCTGAAGAGTCTGCTGAGCCTCATCCTTTGGCGAGAACATTCCGTCGTTAAGGTAGCGCTTGTCGACTGCCCACATATCAATGAGACACAGGGCGAGCACGCAGCCAACCATGTAAGACGCCTTAAGCTTCTTAGCCTTATAGAGAAGCAACAGTACCATACCAATAAGAATGACGACAATGCTACGCAGACAGTCGGCGCGGAACACAGCCTCACGCATCGGAACAAGTGTTGTCTTTACCTGGGAGATAACTGCTGCGAGTTGTTCGGCAGGCAGTGACGCACCGCCAAGCATCATCTTGAGAGTATCATCATCGTTGACAGAACTGAAATCGAAGAAAACTCCCGGCATCAACCAGAACAGGAAGGCTATGCCAGCTGTGCAGCCGAGACTTATCCATACAAATTTCATCTTCTTGCGGAGAATATCCGGGTCGTCAACGACTTTCTTCAAAGCCATGATAGCAAGCAAAGGTATCGTGAACTCTGCAATAACGAGGATGCTGGCAACGGTACGGAACTTAGCGTACATTGGTATATAGTCGATGAAGAAGTCGGTGAAGCCCATGAAGTTCTTACCCCATGACAGCAGGATGGAGAGCACCGTGGCTGCCAGGAGTGCCCATTTCACAGGTCCTTTGACAATAAACAGACCCAAGATGAACAGGAACAGCACGAAGGCACCGACATATACCGGTCCGCTTGTACCAGGCTGGTCGCCCCAATACTGAGGCATATAGCTGCAAATCTGCGCCATCTGCGAGTCGCCGGTATTTTTTTCGACGATGTCCTCATCGAAATGCTCCTGCGAGGAGCCACCCTTCACGTTAGGAATGAGCAGCGTCCATGTCTCACCGATACCATAACTCCACTGCGTTATATAGTCGCGGTCAAGACCTGAACTGGTCTGGTTCTGCGGATTTTCCTTCTTCACGAGCTCGCTCTTGCCACGCATCGACTCCTTCTGGTACTCCCAAGTGTGGTAAAGGTTGGAGGCATTGATGGCAATACCAATGGCTGCGGCAACGATACATACCACGCTGGCCTTGACAAACTGCGGAAGCTTCTTCTCCTTGATAGCCATCACGAGATAAGCGATGACAAGGAAGAGGATGATAAACAAATAATAATATGTCATCTGGGCGTGGTTGGCATTGACCTCGAACGCCGAGAAGATAGCAGTAACAAGCAATCCCCACAGGTATTTTCCCCTATAGGCAAGCACAATACCGGCAATCAGAGGCGGCAAGTATGCCAGTGCCATCACCTTCCATAAGTGTCCGGCTCCTATAATAATAAGGAAATAGGACGAGAACGTCCATGTCACCGCACCCACAGCTGACAGCAAAGGCTTGAACTTCATAACACGGAGAAGTATGTAGAAGCCTATGAGGTAAACGAAGATGAACCATACGTAGTTAGGAAGCCACAGATGGTAGGCCTCAACAACCTTGGTCAAAACCGAGGTACTCTTGTATGACGGCGAAATCTGGTATGTCGGCATACCGCTGAAAGCCGATTCAAGCCAGAACGACTGCTCGCCAGTCTTCTCCTGATAAAGCGAATTCTCACGGCCAAGACCTATTCCGGCGGTATTATCGCCCCCGCCAATCACCATTCCGCGCGTCGTTGGCACGAAAAAATAAGCAAGGGAGATTAAAACGAAAAACAGTATTGCCAGCAAATCGGGCAAACATTTCTTAAGAGTTTTCATTGATTTTATGATTGCTACTTATTTCGATAATTGATGCAAAGGTACAAATTAATTCATAATTTATAATTCATAAAACATAATTAAATTCTGTTTCTGTTGATATTTTCGTACTTTTGCATTCGCAAACAAAAAAGTATAAGATGAAAATAGGAATTATCGTGGCAATGGATAAGGAATACGACCAGCTGGCAAAGGTCTTCGCCGCTCGTAAGGACATTGTCATTCAGAAGTGTGGCATAGGTAAAGTGAACTCTGCCATAGGTACCGTTGAGATGATAAACCACCACTACCCCGACCTCATCATTTCCAGCGGATGCGCCGGAGGGGCTGACACCAGCCTCAACGTGATGGACGTTGTCGTTGCAAGCGAGTGCACGTACCACGACGCCTACTGCGGCGACGACTGCGAATACGGACAGATTATGGGTATGCCGGCACGCTATCAGGCTCCTGAGGAATATGTCAAGAAGGCTCTGGAGCTGAACGACGAGACAGTGGAAGGGAAACATCTGCCGCACATTGTCAGCGGTCTTACCGTCTCAGGCGAATGGTTTGTCGACTCTAAGGACAAGATGCGCTCCATACTTGAGCACTTCCCCGAGGCTAAGGCTGTTGACATGGAGAGCTGTTCCATCGCACAGACCTGCTACCGCTACGGTGTTCCATTCGTCTCCTTCCGCGTTATCAGCGATGTGCCGCTTAAGGACACGAAGGCGAGCCAGTACTTCGACTTCTGGGACAAGGTAGCGCAAGACAGTTTTGAAGTAACCAAACGATTTGTAGACAAGATTTATGAATAAGATTCCATCATTCACAATCGACCACGAGAAACTGCTTCGTGGCATTTATGTCAGCCGCAAGGACGAGGTCGGCGGCGAAGTTATAACGACGTTCGACATTCGTATGAAAGAGCCGAACCGCGAGCCTGTGGTGCATCCGGGTGCCCTCCACACCATCGAACATCTAGCTGCGACTTACCTCCGCAATGATGCCGAGTGGAAAGACCGCATCATCTATTGGGGCCCAATGGGTTGTCTGACGGGCAACTACCTGCTTCTCCGCGGCGACTACGAGTCGAAGGACATCGTGGAATTAATGCAGAAGACTTTCAAGTTCATAGCTGACTTCGAGGGTGAGATACCCGGTGCGGCTCCACGCGACTGCGGAAACTATCTCCTTCACGACCTTCCAATGGCTAAATGGGAGGCAAAGAAGTTCCTCACCGAGGTTCTTGAGAACATCAAACCGGAAAATCTTACTTATCCACAATAAGGCTCCGGTTTCTGCATAAGTGCAAAACAAAACGGCATCCTGACATGTATCCGAGTTTTATCGGTGACATATCAGGATGCCGTTTTTATGTATCAAAATACCGTAGAAGACCTTCTGCAATGTGAGAGATTATGCATCGTGTTGCGAAAGGTGAGGTTCGAGAATGAAAAATAAATTATTTTTGGTTGATTTTTAATTTATTTTTCTTCCATTTTTAATTTATTTTTCAACCAAAAATAATTTATTTTTCATTCTAAAAGTTAAGCTTTCATATTCAGATATTTACCCGATGGCATTCTCAAAGAAAACCATTGGGATTCTGAATCCTATTCCGCCTCGTTCTTAGATGGCTTTGTCGCAATGACGAAATACAATATCAGAGCGATGTAAGCAACAAGTGAAAGAAGCTCAGAGAGGTGGTTCTGCCACCAGGCAGAGTAGTCGAAGTCGACTCCACCGAACTTCAGCAGTGCTGAAACGACACCCATCAGTGCGCCACCGGCAATAAATCCACTTGCAATAAGTGTTCCCTTGTCGACGCGTGCCTTATTGACAGCAGCGTCTTTGGTGCGGCTTCCGACGTACCAGTTTATCGCTCCGCCTACAAGAAGAGGGATATTGAGCTGTATAGGGATAAACATACCGAGGGCAAAGGCAAGCGACGGTATCTTGCAGCGGTCGAGTATCAGTGCTATCAATGCTCCGATGCCATACAGTATCCAAGGTGCGCCCTGACCGCTCATGAGCGGCTGGATAACGGCGGCCATGGCATGAGCCTGCGGAGCTGCAAGAGCGTCGGTCTTGAAACCGTAAGTCTCGTTAAGAAGCATCATCACTCCGGCAACGGTAGCTGCACTGACGATGGTTCCGAGGAACTTGTACGTCTCCTGTTTCTTAGGAGTCGTGCCCAGCCAATAACCTATCTTCAAGTCGGTTATGAAAGAGCCTGCCATCGAAAGGGCTGTGCAGACAACACCACCCATGAGCAGGGCAGCAAGCATACCTGCATCGCCTTTCAGTCCGACGGCAACCATGACGACGGAAGCAAGTATCAGAGTCATGAGCGTCATTCCCGAAACAGGGTTACTACCAACAATGGCAATAGCGTTGGCAGCGACAGTCGTGAAGAGGAAAGCTATGACAGCAACCAGGATGATGGCAACAGTGGCATGAAGGAGGTTGAAGTTCATCACGCCAAAGAAGAAGAATGCGTAAGTGATGAGAAGTACTACTGCCGAACCAATGGCGATAATCTTGAACGAGATGTCACGCTGCGTGCGGAGCACTTCCTTGTCATTGGCGCCCTTACCCTTCATCTCGCGGACGGCAAGACTTGCAGCACCCTTGATGATTCCCCAGCTTTTTACAATGCCTATGATACCTGCCATGGCGATAGCGCCTATGCCGAGGCTGCGACCGTAAGAGGTGAATATGTCCTCAGGGCTCATGGAGCCTACAGTCGAAGTTATAGACGGGTCCCATTGGTTGAGTACTGTGTCTGGGAAAACAACTGCCATCAGCGGTACGACAATCCACCACACGAAGATTGAACCGGCACAGATGATGGCTGCATAGCGAAGTCCGACGATGTAGCCGAGACCCAACACGGCAGCTCCGGTGTTGACCTTGAAGACGAGTTTAGCCTTATCGGCGATGGTTTCGCCAATGCCTATCATACGGCTAGTAACGTTCTCGTTCCACCATCCAAAAGTTGCGACGACGAAATCGTACAGTCCTCCGATAAGTCCCGCTATGAGAAGAGGCTTAGCCTGACTGCCGCCCTTCTCTCCGCTGACGAGCACCTGCGTCGTTGCAGTTGCCTCAGGGAACGGGTATTTGCCGTGCATTTCCTTGACAAAATACTTGCGGAACGGGATGAGGAAGAGTATTCCGAGGATGCCGCCGAGTGCTGCTGCAAGGAAAATCTTAAAGAAGTCGGCTTGCAAATCGAGCATATAGATTGCCGGCATGACAAAGATGCCACCTGCAACGACGGCTCCGGAGCAAGCGCCGATACTCTGGATGATGACGTTTTCACCAAGGGAGTTCTTGCGGTGGGTTGCCTGCGAGAGTCCAATGGCTATAATTGCGATTGGGATAGCTGCCTCGAAGACCTGGCCTACCTTAAGTCCGAGGTAGGCAGCGGCAGCCGAAAAGAGCACTGCCATGAGCAAACCCCACGTGACCGACCACGGAGTGACTTCGCGGTAGGTCTTGTTGGGCTTCATAATGGGCTCATATTCTTCGCCCGGCTTTAGTTCGCGGAAGGCGTTCTCAGGCAGTTCAATGTTTTGCTTTTCCTGTTGTTCCATATCTTTTTGTTTCGTTTTGAATACAAATTTTTGCAAAATTACAACAAAAAGATAAAATCAACGAATTTTATTTCGACAATTGTATGAAGACAGTAATATATCGAACCGCATCCCAAGGCTATACATTATTTATATAAGGGACGCGCAACGCATCACTCTTCATACTCTGTCGGGTCTGGAACTCCTGCAAGACGGAAGGCTTCCTTGCGCTCAACGCAGGTGCCGCACTTGCCGCAATGCTTCTCGCCTCCTTTGTAGCAGGAGTACGTTTTGGAGTAGTCGATGCCGAGACGGGTGCCTATGCGGCAGATGTCGGCTTTCGTTATGTTCGTATATGGTGCGTCAATCTCCACTCCGGCATACGTTCCGTGTTTCATGGCCTCTGACATCGGGCGGATGAAATCTTCACGGCAGTCGGGGTAAATGGAATGGTCGCCAAAGTGATTGGCGATGAGCACGCAGTTCAAACCACGGCTTTCAGCCATTCCGCAGCCAATGGCAAGCATAATGCCGTTGCGGAACGGTACTACCGTCGACTTCATATTCTCCTCGCTGTAGTTGCCTTCAGGAATTGCGTCAGCGCCTTCGAGCAATGAGGACTTGAAATATTTGTGCATAAACTCAAGTGGAATGACTATGTGTTCTATACCAAGCAGCTTACAATGGTAGTTGGCGCAGGCTATCTCTCGGCTGCTATGGTTGCTGCCATAGTCGAAGGAGACGGCAAGGGCGATGTCTTTCTGCTTGTCATAGAGAAGCGTCACGCTGTCCATACCGCCCGAAAGGATTATCAGGGATTCCTTCATTGATGTGTGGTTTTGTCTAATTTTGTTTACGAACAGTAAACTTGTGGATTACTGGTGAGTGGCAAAGCGCTGCTCGGCGAGCTTCTCATACTTTGTCCCAGGGCGTCCGTAGTTGGCATAAGGATAGATGCTGATGCCGCCGCGGGGAGTGAAGAGTCCCGTAACCTCGATATATTTCGGGTCCATAAGGTGTATCAAGTCTTTCATAATTATGTTGACACAGTCCTCATGGAAGTCGCCGTGGTTACGGAAACTGAACAGATACAATTTCAGACTTTTGCTCTCGACCATCAACTCTCCCGGAATGTACATTATTCTAATCTCCGCGAAGTCAGGTTGACCGGTTATCGGACACAGAGATGTGAACTCGGGGCAATTGAAACGGACCCAATAGTCGTTCTCAGGGTGCTTGTTCTTGAATGTTTCCAATACCTCCGGAGCATAGTCCATACGGTATTTGGTCCTGGAACCGAGAGCTTTCAGACCCTCGTCTTTACGTGTTTCTGACATAGTGAATATGTTTAGGGAACATGCACGCGGCTCTGCTCCCGAATTGTTATACTAATAAAGGTTGGTAAAATGGTTCTACTTGATTTGGAATATTCTAAATGGAGAATATCTTCCAGATACTATAATTGATGCCATTGTCATAGACATCTTCGCCCTCATGTGCCTTGAGCGCCTTCACGACACGGATGGTCACAGGCAAGGCGATGACCTCATAGAGTGTTTTCAGCACTACCTGCCATATCATAAGTGCAGGAAGGGCCGGCCATGGCACTACCCCACCGAGTGCAAGAGGGAAGAAAATGATGGAGTCGAAGCTTTCTCCGGCAATGGTACTGAGGATGGCGCGCCATGAGAAGTGGAGTCCCTTATCATGGATTTTCATCTTGCTCATGACGTATGCGTTGGCAAAGCTGCCGATGATGAACGCTACGAAAGAGGCTGCCGCTACACGCGGGGCGAGACCGAAGATGGCATGGAAGCCTTCGTCGTTGTGCCAATAAGAAGCGCCGGGGATAGCATCGCAGATAGCTCCGAGCAGAACAAAGAAGAAGTTCATTGCGAAGCCGGTCCAGATAAGCAGACGCGCCTTGCGGAAACCCCATACCTCACAAACGCAGTCGTTTATGATGTAGCTGACAGGAAAGACCAGCAAGCCGCCGGTAAGTGAAACTCCAAGAACTTGAATTTGCTTTGTTTCGAGAATATTTGCCGTGATGAGGCAAACGCAAAAGAGTATACTGAAAAGCATGAACAGTACGCTCACCTGTTGTTTTGTCTTTATCATGTGTCTTGTTTTGTTAAAGGGGGTTTAGCAAGTACCCCTGTTTGCGGGTGCAAAGTTACTGTAAACTGCTGAGATTACAAAATGAAAAGCTTGCTTTTTGTAGATAGGAACATAAACAAAAATACCCAAACGTGTTGCAGTTATGGGATTTTTGCAATGCGTTTGGGTATCGTTTATAGTTCAAAAGGATTACCAGAGCTGGAGTCTCTTTTCCTTTGGAATGTACATTTTGTCAGTTGGCCGAACGTTGTAAGCCTTGTACCATGCATCGATATGAGGCAGGGCACCGTTTACACGCCAACGTCCGAGAGCGTGAGGGTCCGTCTTTACACGGTTGCGGATTTCCTTTTCAGTGATGTTGTCAGCCCATACACCGGCATAGGCGAGGAAGAAACGCTGGTCTGGAGTCAGTCCATCCCAGTCCTTCAGCTTCTTGTCCTTGGTGGCGTTCTTGAAGGCATTGAACGAGACTTGCAGTCCTCCGTGGTCGGCAAGGTTCTCACCGAGGGTGAACTTACCGTTGGCGTGGAGACCAGGGAGTACCTGAATGCTGTCGAAGAAGTCGGAATAGAGCTTTGCACGCTCCTCGAACCCCTTGGCATCGCTAGGAGTCCACCAGTCCTTAAGGTTTCCGTCGGCATCGTACTGACGTCCCTGGTCGTCGAATCCGTGGGTCATCTCGTGACCGATAACTACTCCGATAGCTCCGTAGTTGAAGGCTTCGTCAGCCTTAGGGTCGAAGAACGGATACTGAAGGATACCTGCCGGGAAGCAGATTTCGTTGGTTGTCGGATTGTAATAAGCGTTGACAGTCTGCGGAGTCATGAACCATTCGTCCCTGTCTACTGGCTTTCCGGCCTTGTGGGCTATTTCGTAGTCGTTGGCAAACTTGCGGCATGCCTGTACGTTCTCATAGAATGTCTTCGTCGGGTCTATGGTCAGGGCGCTGTAATCCTTCCACTTGTTAGGATAACCGACCTTCACATAGAACTTATCAAGTTTCTTATGAGCGTTTGCTTTGGTTTCTGCGCTCATCCAGTCCTGTGCGTCTATGCGCTCGCCAAGTGAAATCTGGAGATTCTTGATAAGCTCCTCCATGATGATTTTGGATGACTCCGGGAAGTAGCGCTTGCAGTAAATGCGGCCAAGAGCTTCACCCATCTGAGCCTGAACCTGGTTTGTGGCACGCTTCCAAAGTGGATATTCCTCCTTACGACCTGACATTGTCTTGCCGAAGAAGTCGAAGTTTGCCTGGCGAATCTCATCAGTCAGATACGAAGCAGATGACATGATGACATCCCATTCCATTGCTGCCTTGAGCTCATCAACAGTCTGCAAGCCTTCAATGACGTTCAATCCCTCGAAGAACTTTGGCTGACCGACGATAATCTCTTGTATATTGTCAGACTTAACACCCTCAGCGTTAGCCAACTGCTCAAAGTTCAGGTTCGGATAGTTTGTCTCGAATTCCTTCAAAGACATCTTGTTGTAGTTTGCCTGAGGGTCTCTGAGCTCGACATTCGACTTGGAGATGAGTGCCAAAGCGGTCTCTGAGCGGAAGATGTCGTTAGCCTTAGCCTCTGCCTGAGCATCGTTGAAGCCGTAAAGCTTGAACATTCGTGCGATGTGCTTTTTGAAAGCGTCACGGATTGCAACTGTTGCAGAGTCAGTGTTGACATAGTAGTCGCGTTGTCCGAGTGTCAGTCCGCCCTGAGAAAGGTTCATGATGTTCATCGTGACATTCTTCTCATCGGCTCCGAAACCATAACCGTAAGGAACTCCATAGCCAAATGGCTCGTTCTCAAGTTGTATCTTCTTGAGTTCGTCCTTTGTCGTTGCAGCCTCAATCTTATCGATAAGCGGCTTCACCGGAGCTATGCCGTTCTTATTGCGACTGTCCACATCGAGGGCGAGTTTGTAGAAGTCTGAGAGCTTCTGCTCAAGGCTTCCCTTTGCATACGTCTTCTTTTTAAGCCCATCAAGGATACTGTTGATGCGCTTGTTGTTGTTCTCTGCCAACTGGTCGAAGCTGCCAAAGCGACTGTAAGCAGCAGGTAGAGGGTTGTTCTTCTGCCACCCGCCGTTGGCAAACTGGTAGAAATCATCTTGAGGACGAACGTTCCTGTTGAAGTTCTTCTCATCGAGTCCCGACTTGTTCTGTCCCATTCCCATAACAGGAATGGCAGCCATCATAAAGACGGGAATAATTTTTTTCATGTTCATTTTCCTCTGTTTTTTATTTATGTTTATCGTTTTATTGTCATAATTCATGACTCTACATGAAGTGGTTTGTCAGCCGACGGCCTTCTGAAGTTTTTCCAGATTCTCCGAAAGGGTCATCCATCGGTCGTTCTCCTCATCGAGGGAGCGTTTCAAGTCGGTGTATTCGGTGACGAGTTCCATGTTCGATGCGTTCTCAGCGTTCATAAACAGTTTGTCAAGCTCTGCTACACGCTTCTCCATTGATGCAATTTTCTTCTCGCTTTCATCGACAAGACGCTGCGCCTTACGAACTTTTTTCTGTTGCGCCTTGCGCTCTTCATAGTTCTGTTTGCCTGCCGATACTGACTCTTCCGTAGCCGAAATGCGTGGTGAAGATTGTGTCTCTGTCAGCGCCTCATTAACTGTCTCTGCGTTGTGGGCACATAGATAGTCGTAAATACCTCCAAGATGCTCACGCACTTTGCCACCCTTGAATTCGTAGACCTTACTTACGAGACCGTCAAGGAACTCTCTGTCGTGGCTCACAATTATCGCGGTGCCGTCGAAAGCTTTGATGGCGTCCTTAAGGACTTCCTTCGATGGAATGTCGAGATGGTTCGTCGGCTCATCGAGAATGAGCAAATTGACAGGCTCAAGTAGAAGTTTTATCATTGCAAGGCGGCTACGCTCGCCTCCGGAAAGTACTTTTACCTTCTTCTCAGAGGTCTCTCCGCCGAACATGAACGCACCCAACAAGTCGTTAATCTTTAAGCGCATGTCACCCGTTGCGACTCTGTCGATGGTGTCATATATGGTGATATCCTCATCAAGAAGCTGTGCCTGGTTCTGCACAAAATAGCCTATCTGAACGTTATGACCAATCTTCAGTTTGCCGGTAAACGGTATTTCGCCCATTATACACTTCACAAGCGTCGACTTACCCTCACCATTCTTACCCACGAAAGCGACCTTCTCGCCACGCTTAATAGTGAAGGTGACGTCGGAGAAGACTGTGTGACTGCCGTAATCTTTGCGTAGATTCTCACATATTATAGGGTAATCACCGGAGCGAAGGCATGGCGGAAACTTCAAGTGCATTACCTTGTTGTCGACCTCATCGACCTCTATGGGAACGATTTTCTCCAACTGACGAATGCGTTGCTGCACCTGAACAGCCTTTGTTGCTTGATAACGGAAACGCTCAATGAAAGCTTTCGTGTCGGCAATCTCCTTCTGTTGGTTCTCATAAGCACGCAACTGCTGCTCGCGGCGCTCCTTCCTAAGGACGAGGTATTGGTCATACTTTACCTTATAATCCTCTATATGACCACACGTAATCTCAATCGTCCTATCGGTAACGTTATTGATGAACGCCCTGTCATGGCTCACGAGGACGACTGCTTTGGCAAAGTTCTGAAGGTATTGCTCCAACCATTGAATTGATTCAATGTCCAAATGGTTGGTCGGCTCGTCAAGAAGCAGCACGTCAGGCTTACGCAACAGTATCTTCGCAAGTTCTATTCGCATGCGCCATCCACCAGAGAACTCACTCGTAGGACGGTCGAAGTCGGTGCGCTCAAAGCCAAGACCGACAAGCGTGCGCTCCATTTCCGCCTCATAGTTGCCGCCACCAAGCATCATGTAACGTTCCTGAATCTCAGTGTATTCGGCAACAAGTTGGTTATAGCTGTCGCTCTCATAGTCGGTGCGCTTTGCCATTTCAGTCTCGAGCGCAGCCAGTTTATCCTGGAATTCGGTAATATTTGCGAACGCCTTTCTCGCCTCCTCAATCACCGTTGTATCGTCGGAGATGCGCATAACCTGCGGTAAATAGCCCACCGTAACATCGTTTGGCACTGACACCTGACCCGAAGTAGGCTTCTGAAGTCCGCAAAGTATCTTCAGCATCGTCGACTTTCCTGCGCCATTCTTGCCTACTAAGGCTATCCGGTCTCTATCGTTGATGACGAAGGATACGTCCTTAAACAACGGCTTAGCGCCAAATTCTACTGTCAAATTATCTACAGAAATCATCTGTTTCGTTCTTTTAAGGTGCAAAGTTACAAAGAATATCCCGTTCCGCAAAATAAGAACTGTCAAACAACTTATATCCGGTTGTTTTTTGAAAAGAGCGGAAAAATTACTAATTTTGCAAGATAATCATTCTTTAAACCAAAAGCATGAATACATTTACACATATCATAACCGATGCGACACATCTACCGGAGCGCAGCGTCGAGGCAACTCTGAAGTTACTGGAGGATGGTTGCACGATACCGTTTATAGCCCGATACCGCAAGGAACGCACCGGAAACCTCAACGAAGTACAGATAACTCAAATCTATGAGCAGTACAACCGGCTGCTTACAATTCAGAAACGCAAGGAGACAATATTAAATACCATCGAAGAGCAGGGCAAGCTTACCGATGAGCTTAAAAGCAAAATCGACAACTGCTGGGAACCAACAGCACTGGAAGACCTGTACCTTCCGTACAAGCCGAAGCGCCACACGAGAGCCGAAGTGGCACGCCAAAAAGGACTGGAACCGCTCGCCAAGACGATATATCTTCAACGGGAGCAATCGCCGGAGATAGTTGCGGAGAGGTTCCTGAGCGACGATGTTGCCAACATCGACGAGGCAATAGACGGCGCAAAGGACATTATCGCAGAGATGGTGTCGGAAAACGCGCAGGCGCGCAACGCTATCCGACGCGAGTATCAGCATGATGCGGTAATCACATCGAAAGTAATCAAGAAGAAGGAAAAGGAAGACGAGGCACAGAAATATCGCAGTTATTTCGACTTCAGCAAACCTTTGAAGCGCGTTCCCTCGCACCAGCTCATGGCAATGCGGCGTGGCGAGGCAGCCGGTTTCCTACGTGTATCAATATCAGCCGACAATGATGAATGCGTCTACAAGCTGAAACGGCAGTTCGTCCGTGGCAATGGTCCATGTCAGAAGATTGTCGGCGAGGCCGTGGAGGATGCTTTCAAACGGCTCATAGACCCGTCAATTGAAAACGAATTCGCAGCAATGAGTAAGGATAAGGCAGACGAGGAGGCGATAAACGTGTTCGAAGAAAATCTCCGCCAACTGCTTCTATCACCTCCTTTAGGTCAGAAGCGCATCATGGCGGTAGACCCCGGCTTTGCCAACGGTTGCAAAATAGCTTGCCTCGACGCACAAGGCAACTTGGTCCATCATGAGATTATCTATCCACATCCGCCCAAACGCTACCGCGCACAAGCTATGATAGCCGTCATGAGAATGATTCACGACTACCGGATTGAGGCCATTGCAATCGGAAACGGTACCGCAAGCCGTGAGACAAGTGAATTTATAAACGACAGTCTGAGCGAATTCAAGCGACAATACAAGAACGATAAGGTTCCTTCCGTGTTCGTTGTGTCAGAAGACGGCGCAAGTATCTACTCCGCATCAGCAACCGCCCGTGAGGAGTTTCCTAACGAAGACGTCACCACCCGTGGCGCTGTCAGCATCGGGCGGAGGCTTATGGACCCGTTGTCAGAGCTCGTAAAGATAGACCCGAAGAACCTCGGCGTGGGCCAATACCAGCATGATGTCGACCAAAAGAAGCTGAAACACGAACTTGACTTGACCGTTGAGAGCTGCGTAAACCAAGTCGGTGTTGACCTGAACACAGCCTCGCCGCATCTGCTGCAATACGTCAGCGGACTCGGACCGGGGCTTGCCAAGAACATCGTCACGTTCCGACGCGAGCATGGTCCCTTCTCTTCCCGCGAGCAGTTGCGCAAAGTTCCACGTCTCGGAGCTTCCGCCTACGAGCAGTGTGCAGGCTTCCTGCGCATCCCCGGCGGCACTAATCCTCTTGACAACTCTGCCGTTCACCCCGAGAGCTACCACATTGTTGAGAAGATGGCAAGCGACAACGGATGCTCTGTTGCAGAACTTATCGACGACAAAGCACTACAAAAGAAAATCGATATAAAGAAATATGTGACGGCAGAGACTGGTCTTCCAACGCTCACCGACATCATGCAAGAGCTTGACAAGCCAGGTCGTGACCCTCGCGGAGAAATGACAGAGTTCTCATTTGACGACAGCGTCCACTCGATAGAAGACCTGCAAGAAGGCATGGAACTTCCAGGCATAGTCACCAACATAACAAACTTCGGAGCTTTCGTGGACGTTGGCGTTCATCAGGACGGCCTTGTACACATTTCACAGTTGTCATCTCACTTCGTCAGCGACCCCACAAAGGTTGTCCATCTGCATCAACACGTCCGCGTAAAGGTTTTAGAAGTAGATGAGCGCAGACACCGTATAAGTCTGACTATGAGAAATGTAAGCCAAGAATAAGACTACAGTTACAAATCAAAAAACAATATATGAAAATCAAAAAGAACATAATCATCCTGCTTGCCGCGATACTGTCGTTACCTATTTCGGCACAGACGGTAGAAAAGAACAAACTCAATTTCACGCGCATCAGCAACGACGAGCTCGGCGATGTCTACTCACTCGGCGACACACTCTTTGCCGATGCCAACGACTTCAATAAATTTCCGAGGGTCATTCTATATAATAAGGAAGCCATGGAATACCGCCATAAGACCTTATATGTAGAGAAATATCCCGGTGAAATACAGGAACAGTTTGCCATTTTCCCAGAAGGAAAGTTCAGCACGTGGGCAAGCAAGAACATCATTTACCCAAAGAAAGCCCTTAAGAAACGCATTCACGGAGTCGTATCGATAGCCTGCATCATCGATACCACTGGCCATGCAACACATATTACACTCGAAAACCAACCCGACGAATTACTTGTCAAGGAAGCGACGAGACTCCTCAGCGTCATGCCAGCATGGACACCGGCTCACTTCAACGACCGTAAAGGCAACATGTCGTGTATCCTTGACATCTGGTTTGAACTACCTGCGAATGCGAAAAAGAAGTAGACTCACTTACAGAAGACAATCCTTCATAATATACTAGACATAGAACACGGAAATACCCCCGGTCCAAGTCGCTTATGACTTCAACCGGGGGTAATTAATTTTCGGTTTGTTTTATTTTACTTAACCTTCTCTACAATAGCCTTGAAAGCATCAGGGTTGTTGAGTGCGAGGTCAGCGAGGACCTTGCGGTTAATCTCGATACCGTTCTTGTGGAGGGCTCCCATAAGCTGGCTATAGCTCATATCGTACAGACGAGCGGCAGCGTTGATACGCTGAATCCACAGAGCGCGGAAGTTGCGCTTCTTGTTACGACGGTCACGATAAGCGTAGGTAAGACCCTTCTCATAGGTATTCTTGGCTACTGTCCAGACGTTCTTGCGGGCACCGTAGTTACCCTTGGTCTGCTTTAAAATCTTCTTTCTTCTTGCTCTTGAAGCAACGTGATTTACTGATCTTGGCATAGTTTTTTCTTTTTAAATGTTCTACTGATAAGTGAATTAACGCAGATTGAGCAGATCACGTACCTGCTTCAAGTTGCTGTGGTCAACAAGTGTCTGATGATCCAGATTTCTCTTCTGCTTCTTTGTCTTCTTAGTCAGAATGTGACTGTGGTAAGCATGATGACGCTTAATCTTACCAGTACCGGTGAATGTAAATCTTTTCTTAGCACCGGAATTTGTTTTCTGCTTTGGCATTTTTACTTAAAATTTAAATTATTACATCTATTATAAAAGGTGGCAACGTATATACCAGACGGTACCACACAGTTTTTCTCATTCTATATCCCTATAGTAAGGATTGTAACGGGCTCTATTTACTTTGCCTCCTCACTGAGTTTCTTCAGCGCATCGGCACCACCCTTGGCATTGGCGAACAGTCCGCTCTTCTCAGCCTGCTCTTCCTTAGCCTTCTTCTCAGCTTCTTTGGCTTCAGCTTCCTGCAACTCACGGTCGCGCTTCTGCTGACTCTTCTTCTGAATTCCAGCCTTCTTCGGAGCGAGATACAGGAACATCTTCTTTCCTTCAAGCTTAGGCATCTGCTCTACTTTACCAAGTTCCTCAAGGTCGTTGGCAAAGCGCAGCAACAGGACCTCTCCCTGTTCCTTGAACAGGATACTACGTCCGCGGAAGAAAACGTAAGCACGAACCTTGTTGCCTTCCTTGAGGAACTCCTCAGCATGCTTTAGTTTGAACTGGTAGTCGTGCTCGTCGGTCTGCGGTCCGAAACGTATCTCCTTGACTTCCTGCTTCACCTGCTTCTGCTTCATTTCCTTCTGACGGCGCTTCTGCTGGTAAAGGAACTTCGAATAGTCGATGAGACGGCAGACAGGCGGTTGTGCATTAGGAGAAATCTCCACAAGGTCGACACCCTCACGGCGTGCCAAATCCAACGCCTTACGTATTGGCATTACTTCTGAGCCATTGTCGCTTACAACGCGCACTTCCTTTACACGGATGTGCTCGTTTGTACGATACTTGTACTTTAAATCGTCTTTTTTACCTCTCATTCAATTCTTTTATAAGTTCTTTGTATAGGGCACAATTCACCCTTTTTAGGAAATCGGCTGCAAAGTTAATCATTTTCAAGCTATTGAGCAAATTTTTCCGTTGCTAAATTCAATAAAATGTTAAAAGGAAAGAAGCCAGGAGGGTTTTGCCTTTGTAAGGTTTCCTCCTGGCTCCTTTATGTTGTGGCTATAGACGGGGATAGATGTCTATAGACGGGATAGACTAAATAGATAATTATAGACGGGCGATTACTCGTCGACAACTTTGAGCTGGTCGGCGACCTTGTCGTTGATGAGCTTGCAGAAGTCGTCAATAGACATTGTAGCCTGCTCGCCGCCACCCTGCTCACGCATGCTGACGAGGTTGTCGGCAGCTTCCTTCTCACCGACGATAACCATGTAAGGGACACGCTTCAACTCGTTGTCGCGAATCTTACGTCCAATCTTCTCGTTACGGTCGTCGATGTATCCGCGTACATTTTGCTTGTCGAAGAGTTTCTTAACCTTCTCAGCATAGTCGTTGTACTTCTCAGAAATAGGCAAAATGGCAACCTGGTCAGGTGCGAGCCACAATGGGAAGTGACCTGCTGTGTGCTCGATGAGTACGGCGGTGAAACGCTCCAGCGAACCGAACGGTGCACGGTGAATCATGACCGGAGTCTTCTTAGAGTTGTCCTCAGCAGTGTATTCGAGGTGGAAACGCTCCGGCAGGTTGTAGTCGACCTGTATAGTACCGAGCTGCCACTTACGTCCGATGGCATCCTTTACCATGAAGTCGAGCTTAGGACCATAGAAAGCAGCCTCGCCCTCTTCCTCGTGAGTCTTCAAACCCTTTTCCTTACAAGCCTCGCGGATGGCGTTCTGACTCTCTTCCCAAATCTCATCAGAGCCGATATACTTGTCAGTATCCTTCGGGTCACGTAGTGAAATCTGAGCCTCATAGTCGTTGAAGCCGAATACAGAGAACACCTTCTGAATGATGTCGATGACGGTTTCAAACTCAGCCTTTACCTGGTCTGGACGAACGAAGATATGCGCATCGTCCTGCGTGAACGTACGAACACGAGTCAGTCCGTGCAGCTCACCACTCTTCTCATAGCGGAATACAGTTCCGAACTCAGAGATACGGAGAGGTAAATCTTTGTATGAACGTGGCTTGCGGGCGTAAACCTCACAGTGGTGAGGGCAGTTCATTGGCTTCAGCATGTACTCCTCATCCTCTTCTGGAGTGTGGATTGGCTGGAAAGAGTCCTTACCATAGTGTGCATAGTGACCCGAAGTGACATACAGGTTCTTTGAACCGATACCCGGAGTGATAACCTCCTGATAGTTGTAAGGCTTCAGAATGCGACGGAGCAGGTCCTGAAGGCGCAGGCGAAGCTGCGTTCCCTTCGGCAGCCAGATAGGCAGACCCTTACCTACACGCTCAGAGAACATGAATAGCTCCATCTCCTTTCCAATCTTACGATGGTCGCGCTTCTTAGCCTCCTCAAGCATAACGAGATACTCGTCGAGCATCTTCTTCTTCGGGAACGTGATGCCATAGATACGAGTCATCTGCTCGCGCTTGGCATCACCACGCCAGAATGCACCAGCAACACTTGTTATCTTGATAGCCTTGATGGCACCTGTAGACAAGAGGTGAGGACCGGCGCAGAGGTCGGTGAAGTTGCCCTGAGTGTATGTTGTGATAGTTCCGTCCTTCAAATCCTGTGAGATATGCTCAACCTTATAGTGCTGACCCATAGCCTCGAATTCCTTGATGGCGTCGGCCTTGGACACCTCACGGCGAACAAGCGGCTCGTCCTTCTTGGCGAGTTCCTTCATCTTAGCCTCAATCTTCGGGAAGTCGTTCTCACTGATGGTTGTTCTCTCAGGTGGCATGACATCGTAGAAGAAGCCGTTGTCTACAGCCGGACCGAAACCGAACTGTATGCCTGGGTAAAGCTCCTGCAAAGCTTCTGCAAGCAGGTGGGCTGACGTGTGCCAGAATGTTTTCTTACCCTGCTCATCGTCAAACTTGTAAAGTTCGATGCTGGCGTCCTCGTTTATTGGACGGTTAAGCTCTACAGTCTCACCATTTACTCCGCAACATACAACGTTGCGAGCGAGAGCCGGCGAGATACTCTCGGCGATTTGTAACCCGGTTACGCCCTGTTCGTACTCACGAACGGAACCATCCGGAAATGTGATTTTTACCATGACAAATTAGTATTATATCTTAATCGAACGCAAAATTAATACAATTCATTGAAACGACAAAGCCAAATCCGTTTTTTTGAAAATAATTAATGTATTACTGAAACTTCAAAATAAGCGTTAATTCCCTACCCTTTCCGCACTTTGAAAACGAACGGACAAAATGCCGTCAATGACCTTTCATAACATCAAAGCTAACCTATTGAGTTCCAAAAGGATAGATTTCGAGTTGAAAAATAAATTAAAAATGCTGGAAAAACAAATTAAAAATGGGAGAAAAATAATTTATTTTTCAATCAAAAATAAATTAAAAATCAAGACATAAGATAAGCTTTTGTATTGCGGAACATAACCTACGGCTTTCTAATACAAAAGCGCAAGCATTACAAAAGTTCCACTTTAAGACTTCAACTATTATAACTTCAGCCATGCCAAACTACCGCAAGGGCGCCCCTTGTGGGTACCCGGTCGGTCTGAAAGACCGAATATAATAATCATATTTGCCTTTTTAAGGCAACCGGGCGCCCACAAGGGACGCCCCCTGCGGTGGAATAAAAAGTTGCTTGAAATAAACTATCTGTCCTCAATAGGCACATAGTCCTTCTTGCCGAGTATGTTCTTGTAAGCCGGACGGATGATACGACGACCCTCGAAGTTGAGTTCCTCGATACGGTGGGCTGTCCAACCTACAATACGGCTCATAGCGAATATAGGCGTGTAGATTTCCTGTGGCAATCCAATCATCTCGTATATGAAGCCACTATAGAAGTCGAGGTTGGCACAAGCAGGCTTTCTCGACTTACGATGTGCCATCAGGCACTTGATGCCCTCTTGCTCAATGAGGCGCAGGAAGTTGTATTCGTCCTCGCGTCCCTTCTCCTTTGCAAGCAGTCCGGCAAGTTTCTTGAGCTCCACGGCACGAGGGTCGCTAAGCGTGTAGACAGCATGTCCGATGCCATAGATAAGTCCCGACTTGTCGTAAGCCTCCTTATTGAGCATACGGTTGAGGTATGTATCAATCTCATCGATGTTCGACCAGTCCTTGATTGCTTCCTTCAGATGATGGAACATATTGATGCACTTGATGTTGGCGCCGCCATGCAACGGACCTTTCAGTGAGCCGATGCCAGCCGCAATGGACGAATAAGTGTCGGTGCGGGTAGACGATGTGACACGAACGGTGAACGTCGAGTTGTTACCACCACCGTGCTCAGCCTGGACAATCATAAGCAAATCAAGCATTCGGGCGTCAAGTTCGGTGTATTCGTCGTGCTTTATCATATAAAGGAAGTTCTCGGCGATACTCAAATCCTCCTTTGGATGACGGATGTGGAGGCTCCGTCCCTGTACACTATGTCTATAAATATTGTATGCGTAGGCAATGATGGTCGGGAACTTCGCTATCAACTCAATCGACTGACGCATTAGGTTGTCGCGGCTTATGTCGTCGGGGTTCGGGTCGAAGGTGTACATCTCGAGTACGCAACGTGCCAGGATGTTCATGATATTACTGCCTTCGAGGTCGATGATGTGTACTATCGTACGATGGTCGAGCGGCATATTGTCGTTGAGAAGGCCACGGAACGCAGCCAGTTCCTCCTTGTCGGGAAGCTGACCCGACAGCAGCAGGTATGCAATCTCTTCAAAGCCGAAGCGCTTCTCTTTCAGAAGAGGCTCCACAAGGTCGTTTAGCTCGTAGCCACGGTAGTAGAGCTTGCCCTCACAAGGTTTCAGACTGCCGTCCTCGGCACGCTCATATCCGACAACGTTACCAATGTTTGTCAGTCCGACAAGTACTCCGGAACCGTCTTCGTTACGCAGTCCGCGCTTGACACCGTACTTCGAGAAAGCCTCACGGGGTATCTTGCACGAGTTCTTTACTTCGTCCGACAGTTTGTATATTAGATATTCTTTGTTCATTTCAATCCTCCTTATCCCCCACCGTAAATGGCAAGGGGCATTTAAATCGTTGTTATCCTGAATGTCATACCGCGCTCTGACAAAGCATGCCGGCTTATTTCTTCAGAGCCGAATAGTTGAGTGCCGAGCCGGCCTTAAACCACTTTATCTGTGTGGCATTGTAGGTATGGTTAGCCTCAAAGCTTTCCTCCGTGCCGTCGCTGTGCTTCAGCGTTACTGTAAGAGGCTTGCCGGGAGCGAACTCCAAAAGTCCCGTGACGCTCACTTTGTCGTCCTCACGCACCTTGTCGTAGTCGTCCTTGTTGGCGAAAGTCAGCGCCAGCATTCCCTGTTTCTTAAGGTTGGTCTCGTGGATACGGGCAAAGCTCTTAGCCAAAACTACCTTCACGTTGAGGTAACGCGGCTCCATGGCAGCGTGCTCACGGCTCGACCCCTCGCCATAGTTGTCCTCGGCAACGACAATGGAGTCGATTCCATGAGCCTTATAGTCCTTTGCTGCAGAGCTAACTTCCTTATACTGTCCGTCGAGGGCATCCTTCACGCTGTTCGACTCATCGTTGAAGGCATTCACGGCACCCATCAACAGATTGTCGGAGATATTCTGCAAGTGGCCGCGGAACTTCAGCCACGGTCCAGCCATCGATATATGGTCGGTTGTACACTTTCCTTTCGTCTTTATAAGGACAGGCATATCGGTGTAGTCCTTGCCGTTCCAGACTGGAAATGGCTCAAGTTTTTGCAGACGGTTGCTCGTCGGTGATATGACAACTTCAACATCCTTATTGTCGTCAGAAGGCGGAAGGAAGCCCTTATCGTCGACGTCGAAGCCCTTTGGCGGGAACACATTGCCAACCGGCTCGTCGAGTTTCACGTTATCACCATTCTCGTTTACGAGTGTATCTGTTGCCGGGTTGAAGTCCAACCGTCCGGCAATGGCGAGAGCAACTGTCATCTCCGGTGAACCGATGAAGGCGTATGTGTTCGGATTACCGTCAGCACGGCGGCGGAAGTTTCGGTTGAACGATGTCACGATGGCATTCTTTCGGTTGTTGTCATCTGTATGACGCTTCCACTGTCCGATACATGGTCCGCAGGCATTGGTCATTATCACGCCTCCGATAACTTTCAAATCGTCGATTATTCCATCACGCTTTGCGGTATAGTAAATCTGCTCTGAGCCCGGATTGATAATCAGCTGTGCCTTGACTTTCAAGTTCTTTGCCTTAGCCTGACGGGCAACTGAAGCAGCACGCGAGAGGTCTTCATAGCTAGAATTTGTGCAGGAACCGACAAGTCCGACCTCAACGGTCATAGGATAATCGAGCTTCGGTCCCTTTGTGCGCATCTCGCTGATTGGCGTTGCGGCATCGGGGGTGAACGGGCCGTTAAGGTGCGGCTCTATCTCACTTAGGTTTATCTCAAGCACTTGGTCGAAGTATTCAGACGGATTGGCTATCACTTCGTCATCAGCACGCAAGTTGGCGGCATTCTTAACAGCCATGTCGGCAACCTCGTCGCGGCCCGTCTTGCGCAGAAACTTTTCTGTATTGTCGTCGAACGGGAACAGAGAGCAGGTGGCTCCGAGCTCTGCGCCCATGTTGCAGATGGTGGCACGTCCCGTAGCGGATATCGTCTTGACACCCTCGCCATAGTATTCGAGTATGGCATTGGTGCCTCCCTTGACTGTCAGTATGCCCAATATCTTCAGGATTACGTCCTTAGGCGCTGCCCATCCACTAAGCTTTCCGGTCAGATGAACGCCTGTAAGCTTTGGCATTTTGAGTTCCCAAGGCTGAGCGGTCAGCACGTCCACGGCATCAGCACCACCCACGCCGACGGCTACCATACCGAGTCCACCGGCGTTAGGGGTATGCGAGTCGGTACCAACCATCATGCCGCCTGGGAATGCATAGTTCTCAAGTACGACCTGATGGATAATGCCTGCGCCCGGTTCCCAGAAGCCGATGTGATACTTCTGACTGACACTGCGGAGGAAATCATAAACTTCCTTGTTGGTCTTCTTAGCCTCAGGCAAATCCTTCTCGACTCCGACATCGGCACGGATGAGGTGATCGCAGTGGACAGAGGCAGGCACTGCGACGCGGCTCTTACCTGCATTCATGAACTGAAGCAAAGCCATCTGAGCCGTAGCGTCCTGCATGGCGACACGATTGGGGCGGAAGTCGACATAGTCGGACAGCCGTTTGTATGGCCGGAGAGCCTTCGCATCGTACAAATGGGCATATAGGATTTTCTCAGCGTAAGTCATCGGGTGTTTCAAAACTGCCTTCGCACTTTCCACTTTATCCGAGTATGAGGCGTAAAAGTCTCTAAGCATGTCAATGTCAAGTATCATAATCCGAATAATTTAAGAAAACTTGAAAATCTTGTTCGATATCTTTTGCAAAGTTACAAAATAATATTCAGAATGAAAGCAAAAACGTATTATTATTTTGCAAAATGTAAATTACTTGCAAGTTTATTTACTAAAAGGGTATAAAACAAATACGGCCGGCATAAACTAATATGCCAGCCGCAGTGTGCTTGTTTTATTCTTATGCTACATTATATATTATGCTGCGTTACGCTTTGCCTCCCTATGTCTCCGGATTGCATTACGGATGATTTCGGGAACGAAAAAGACGGGCGACGTTGCGAGGATTATTACAATCCAATCGCGAAGGGACAGAGGCACAACGTTGAACATTTCGCCTCCGAGTTCCACAATCAGTATCTGTCCGAAGAAGATGATGAATACTATCAGCAGGAAGCCACGACATTCGCGAATGTGGTAGAGTGCCGAGTGTCCGCTCTTTATCGCCTTGGCATTAAACAGGTTCCAGAATTGCAGGAATACGAATATCGTGAAGAAGAGGCTCAGCTCGTAGGCATCAAGTTGTCCGTCGCGCTCGAAGTAGAAATATATTCCGAGGAGTATAACCGTGAAAAACAGACCCGTAGCGAGGATGTTAACCTCCATTGATTTGTTGATGATGAAGGCATGACGGTCGCGCGGTTTGTCGTGCATAACACGGTGTGACGGTGGCAATGAGGCAAGCGCCATTGCTGCGAAAGTGTCCATGATGAGGTTGACCCACAACATCTGCGTGACAGTCAACGGTGACTGGCGATCGAAGAAGGCTCCGACGAGAACTATAAGGCACGCCACGACGTTGACGGTCATTTGGAAAAGAATGAAGCGTTGTATGTTCTGATAGAGCGAACGACCCCACATCACGGCACGGCCGATAGACGAGAACGAGTTGTCGATTATAGTTATGTCGGATGCCTCCTTGGCAACTGATGTGCCGTCGCCCATCGACAGGCCCACATGGGCTGTCTTCAGAGCCGGTGCGTCGTTAGTTCCGTCACCCGTAACGGCGACAACCTCGCCCTTCTTTTGAAGCAATTCAACGAGCCGTTTCTTATCCATCGGGCGCGCACGGGAAATTATCTTAAGGTCTTCGACCCTGTTCAGAGCATCTTCATCACTCAAAGCCTCAAACTCCGGGCCTGTAATTGCGTTGCGGTCGGTATCCTTATCCGTCCAGATTCCTGTCTGGCGACCTATTTCTATGGCTGTTCCGGTGGTATCGCCGGTAACGATTTTAACCTTTATTCCTGCGTGCTGGCATTCGTGGACAGCAGCCGGAACTTCCTGACGGACCGGGTCGCTGATGCCTACAATACCCTGAAAGACACCGTTGCGGGCAAAACCGAGAGTGCGCATTGCCTGACATTGGAACTGGTGGAGCTTGTCGTTGTATTTCTGTTTGTCGTCTTCCGACATACTGCACATTGCCATCACCTTCTCAGGAGCACCCTTCAGGTAGACGACATTTCCTCCGTCAGTAGCGATAGTTGTAGACATGTACTTCTTTTCGCTAGAGAATGGCTCCTCGTCAACAACATTTGCCGACGCACGAAGACTCCTATAGTCGACATTCTCATCAGTTAGCCACAGCAAAAGGGCACCTTCCGTAGGGTTGCCAATGACTTCCTTGCCGTTGAGCTGTGCCGTACTGTTGACTGCCATGTTCTCATAGAGTTCTCTGTTGTCATCCGATGGACTCACAGAATAGAACTCAGCAACACGCATCTGGTTCTGCGTCAGGGTTCCGGTCTTATCCGTACAGATAACAGTTGTGGCTCCCATGGTCTCGCAAGCATGCAACTTTCTGACGAGGTTGTTGGTCTTCAGCATTCGCCGCATCGAATAGGCAAGGCTCAATGTGACAGCCATTGGCAAGCCCTCAGGCACAGCCACGACTATCAAAGTCACGGCAATCATGAGCGTTTGCAGCAGATAAGTCACGAAATCGACGGTATCGAAGGAGCCATCCCACGCGAAACTGCCTCCGTGAATATCGATGAAATAATCGAGAATTCTGCCGAGTATGATAAGCGCCGCTACTATATAGCTTCCACGGGAGATAAGTTTGCTGAGCCGGTCGAGCTGTTCACTGAGCGGTGTCTTTACGTCATCCTTTATCTGAGCGGCTTCCATGACCTGGCCGTTCTCGGTCGCATCGCCGACTTTTAGTACTTTGGCGACGCCGTGTCCTTCCATTACCTTGGTGCCACGGAGCACTTCGTCAGAAGGGAAAGTGGCATCCTTGTCCTGCTCATCGGGCTCTACGTTCTTCCGGCAGACCGGCTCTCCGGTCAGCGAAGACTCGTCAACGCTGAGGTTGCGAGCCTCAAGCAACTTGCAGTCGGCTGGTATTTCCTGGCCCGTCTCAAGTATAATAACATCACCAACGACAACATCCCGACGCGGAATCCGTATCGTTTGACCGTTGCGGATTACGCTAACAGGTTCTTCATCGTTTATCTGATTGAGGATTTCAAACTCTTTTTCAGCCTTGTATTCGAATATGAAAGCAAGTCCAGTTGCAAGCAATATAGCAACGAAAATGCCTACAGGCTCAAAGAAAACTTCTGCGCTTTCGTCAAGACCGAGATACTCGTAGAATGAGATACCAATCGACATGGCCCCGGCAACGAGCAGAATGACAATAAGCGGGTCCTTGAATTTCTCAAGGAACCGCTTCCAAACAGACTCCCGTTCCGGAGGAGTCAGAACATTCTCACCGTACTTTTTACGACTTTCTATTACTTCAGCATCGCTCAGTCCAGTGTATTTTTGCTTCGTCATAATATTGTTGCTTCTTGCTAAATGTATGTAGTAGAATGCAAAAGTACATAATTTCGGCTAAACAAAGCTTCTGTACGAGCTAAAACATGGTAAAATGTTGTAATTTATTAGAAGTGATAGCTAATATCAACACCTATTTGGAAAGGATTACCACGTTGTGCAAACGTAAGGTTTTCTCCCGTTGCCGAACTCTGAACGGCGAAGGTGTTGTACTTTGTATCCGTAAGGTTACGAACCCAGATGTTTATTCCCATTGGACCGAAGTCGCCGTTGACATGTGCTCCCATTACAGCGTAGAACTTCTGTTTGTAGGAATTGGCCTCGTCCCAATAGGTCTGTCCCTGTGCTGAAACGTTCAAACCGGCAGTGATACTGCGAAGTGCGAACTTATTGGATGGTTGCAACAGTGCAGCAGGATCTACATCGAAGCGATAGTCTACGGCAGCGGAGAGGGTGTGCTGAGGTACGTACGGCACTTTCTTATTCTCATAATCAATTCGCTTTCCGCCAATTGAATCGATGTAGTCGTCGAACTCTGCGCTTGTAAATCCGTACGCTATCTGATACAGGAGCTTGTTGTCGAAGGCTGCTCCACGAAGTGTTGCCTCAAGACCGCAGCTGTGGCTCTTGCCAGCATTGGTCATCATACGACCGAAACCGTAGTTTCCTGCCATGACAGAGAGCTGCTGGTCGTGTATCTGCATGTAGAAAGCGGCGATGTCGAGGTGAACTTGCTTATTGAATAAGTTGAGGTGTGCGCCTACTTCGTAGTTCCAACTCGTCTCTGGTTTGTACTTGATGGTGTTGGCAATGCGCTGGTAAGAGGCTTCGTCATGCTCTATATCGACATCGCCACGTGCTGATTGTGCCTGGGCAGCGACCTCGGTTTGCAGTATGTCGGAGAACATCTGGATGTTGTATCCGCCTGAGCGATAACCCTTGGACCATGTCGCATAGATGTTACTACCATTGTTGAACTTATACGTCAGTCCAATCTTAGGAAGCCACTGGTTGAAGTTTGACTTCTCACTATGGTTCAAAACGGAAGTGATGACAGGTGAAAGTGACACGCCCATAACATTCTCCGTCATGTTTATCATAGCCGAAGTGGCGTAGTCTATCTTAACGCGACTGTAATCATATCGCAGTCCCAGCGTTGCGGTAAAGTTGTCTGTGATGTCTATATTGCTCTCATGATAAACGCCGAAGTTTGCAGTCGGTGTATGGAAAAGTCCCGGAACGCTGTTGAGCTGCATGTCAATGGTGCAACCGCCTGCCTGCTCTATTGCTGCGGCAGCAGCTAAACGGGCAGCGGCATAAGCCTGTTCCTCGCTCATTCCACGTGCTATAAAGCCTTGCGCCATGCGTGAAGCCATTGCTGAGAGCATACCGTTGTAAGCGTAGTTGGTGATGTTTGAAGAAAGCATCTTGTCCATTTCGGAGTCGAAATATACAGGTGCATCGGTGCGGAGCCACTGATATGAGCCGAAGGCGCCAAAGGTCCAATGCCATATACTGGTGTTGTTGCTCTTAAAGGTAAGTTCCTCTGTCAGTGTGTTTTGCAACTGACGCTGCTTCATGTGCATATAATCCTTAGGCAGATGGTCGATGTCCATGAGCAGATTATCACGCAGGAACTGCCATGAAGTCGTTGAGTTGAAATCGAAACCATTGCCTGCATACTTTATGCCAATACCCGTATTGAGCATGTTGCGGAAGTATTTGCCCTGCCGATTCTGGTCTGGGTTCTGTGTCCCAGCTTTCTTGTGGTAAAGCGGAGAAGTAATGTCAACGTCGGCAACATCGGCATCTGAGAGCAGACGACCATACGCGAAGCCATTCTGACCGGTATATTGATAGTCTGCAATGGCACTCAGTGTCCATCTGTCAGTTGGTTTCCAAATAGCGCGTCCACGAAATCCAAACTCATTGAATAAATCAGCATGGTCGCCACTATATGTGTTCTTGAAGAATCCATTCTGTCCGTCGTAGAAGCCGGCTAGCGAGTACGCGAACTTGTCACTTACCTTTTGGTAGTGGCTAAGCTCTACTTTGCGCCAGAAACGGGAGCCAATTGACAACTTAACGTCATTGCCCTGATATTCGAAAGGATTGCGGGTGTACATGCGGACAAGACCTCCCTCAGTATTCATTCCGTACAATGTGCCCTGCGGACCATGCAGAATGTCAACCCTATCCAAGTCGTAGGTGTGGAAGTTGAAGCCACTCTTGCTCAGCAAAGGCATCCCGTCGAGGTAGATTCCTACAGCTGGCGAATTTATACGAGAGCCAATGCCACGGATATACATCGACGATGTGATGCGAGCACCATACTCCGGCATAACAAACGAAGGCACAAACGCCGACAGTTGGCGTAAGTCCTGAACGTTAAGACCATTGATGGCACGGCTGGAGAAAGTGGTACTGCTTAACGGCTGCTGACGAAGTCGATAGCTTTCCTTAGGCTGTTCAACGACAACAACTTCTTCGATATCATAGATTCGAGAACTGTCGAGAGCGGCATTTGTGGTTACAGGTGTTGTAGAAGCGTCCTTAACATCGGCTGCATAACACTGCGCGGCTACTGGGGCAAGCATCACAAGCAGTGTCGGAATGAACTTTTTCATAAATATGTTGTGCAAATTATTCACTGAAAATTAAACGCGTTCAAAAGTACGAAAATAATATTTAAGCCACAATCCTTATTTGTATGGATTTTAGCGCTTAACTTCAATAAAACAAAAACGCTCCATTACCTTCCCCGAAAGGAAAGTAATGGAGCGTTATAATATATATAATATGTGAAATTAGTTCACCCCAAACAGTGTGCCGAGGCCCGTCTGCAAGCCGCTGAAGCCCATGAAGGCAAGTGCAAGCAGAGATGCTGTAATCAGAACTATTGGCATTCCGCGCATGCCCTTTGGTATGCTGACGAGTGCAAGTTGCTCACGAATACCAGCGAAGGTGACGAGTGCGACTGCGAAGCCTAATGCAGTAGAGAACGCATAAACAACGCTTTCGAGCAGATTGTAGTCACGCTGGATAACGAGAATTGCTACACCAAGCACAGCACAGTTGGTTGTGATAAGCGGAAGGAAGATACCCAGAGCCTGATACAGTGCCGGAGATACCTTCTTCAGGATGATTTCGACCATCTGAACGAGTGCAGCGATGACAAGAATGAACGCCAACGTCTGCAAGTATTGCAGTCCGAACGGGTCGAGAACGTAAATCTGAACGAGGTATGTAACGATAGTCGAGAGTGTCAGGACAAACGTTACGGCTGCTCCCATACCAAGCGATGTGCTTATCTTCTTACTGACTCCCAGAAACGGACATATACCGAGGAACTGAGAGAGGACGATATTGTTGACGAATATCGCAGATATAAATATCAGTAAATATTCCATATTAAATTCTTAGTTTGTAAGTTTTTGAATTTATTCCAGAAAGTCTGAAACATTAGTTGTTAACCTTACGTATCTTGTTGAAGATAGCTACGAGGTAGCCCAGTGTGAGGAACGCACCTGGAGGCAGGACGAACAGCAGAATGTTGGTCACCTCCGGCAGGATTTGAATGCCGAAGATAGAACCTGCACCGAGAAGTTCACGAACACAGCCGAGCAGCGTCAGAGCGAGAGCGAAGCCCAATCCAATGCCTAGACCATCGAAAGCACTAGCTACAGGAGTGTTTTTCGAAGCGAAAGACTCTGCACGTCCAAGGATGATACAGTTCACCACGATAAGCGGAATGTAGATACCCAGTGCCTTATTGATAGAGTCTGGGGCATAAGCCGACATAAACATTTGCAGCACAGTTACGAAACCGGCAATGACAACAATGTAGACAGGAATGTGAACCATGTCCGGCACGAGCTTTCTGATTGCCGATATTACGAAGTTAGTGCAAATAAGCACAGCCATTGTGGCAAGTCCCATCGACATACCGTTAATTGCTGATGTCGTGGTAGCCAGCGTAGGACACATACCAAGGAAGAGGACGAAGGTCGGGTTCTCCTTGATGAGTCCGTTCATAAAAATCTTAAAGTTACTCATTGTGTCTTACCCTTTCTTGTTTTGTTTGGTTGCGCCACTGTTGGCGTCAGTATTATTCTTTGCGTAAGCTTGATAAGCCTCGTTGATAGCCTTGAGGAATGCACGGCTGGTGATGGTTGATGCGGTGATTGCATCTACCTGACCACCGTCCTTGCTGACAGTAAGGTCACCGTCCTTCGGGCTCAGTCCGATTACGCAACTCTTACCGCCTTTACCTCCGTCTTCAGGTTTCTGGAACCACTTGTCGGCCTTTGCGCCCAGTCCAGGGGTCTCAGAAGTTTGCAGAATGGTATATCCGGAAATCTTTCCGTCCTTGTCGAAGCCTACAAGAACCTTCAAATCGCCACCGAAACCGGTAGTAGTGCTCTCGACAGCAGCGCCCAATGGATTTCCACTCTTGTCCGCAGTCTTATGCACAACGAAAGAAACTTCCTTGCCATCGACAGTTGTCTTCACTGTATCATCGGCTGTAACAGTCAGGTCATTGACCTTCATTACATCCTTAATACCCTGCGCCAGCGTAGCCTGAGCCTTTTCAGCGATAGGTCTTTCGGTAATATGGTTGACGTAAGCCAGTACGAAACCGACAACGACAGCCACTCCGACGAGCACGAGGGTCATATTCTTTAGTGTTGGTTTTAATTTCTCCATTTCCCGTCCTCCTTACTTTTTAGCTGGTACTTCACCATAGCGCTTAGGCTTGATGTAATAATTTATAAGCGGTGTAAAGCCATTCATGATAAGGATGGCGAAAGACATTCCCTCAGGATATGAGCCCCAGTTACGGATGACAACCGTAAGGAAGCCAATGCAAATGCCGTAGATAATCTGTCCCTTGTGAGTCATTGGCGATGTAACATAGTCCGTTGCCATGAAGATTGCACCGAGCATCAGACCACCGGAAAGTATCTCCGTGATTGGATCAGCATAGACTGGGTTGCCGAGATGAAGCAGTCCTGAGAACACGAACACCGTTGCGATGATAGAGATTGGAATGTGCCAAGTGATGATTTTACGCCAAAGCATGAAGCAAAGACCGAGGATAAGTGCAAGTGCACATACCTCACCGATTGTTCCGGCACCACCCGTCGGGTTGTTGCCAAGGAGCAGATGCAGTGCATCAGGAACCTGATTGAGAACACTCGGGTCATTGCTCTTGATGGCGGTCTTCATCAACGACAGCGGAGTAGCAGCCGTTTCAGCGTCAGTATACTTGGTTAGCTGACCCACAACAGGCCAACTTGTCATCTGAGCCGGGAACGATACCAACAGGAAACAACGTCCGACGAGAGCCGGGTTGAACGGGTTGTGACCCAGACCGCCAAATGTCATCTTGCCAACACCGATTGCAACGAGCGCACCGATGATGATAATCCACAGCGGAAGGTTTGAAGGCAGGTTCATACCGAGCAGCAATCCGGTCACGATTGCCGAACCATCGGTCAGCGTCGGCTCCTGCTTAAGCATATATTTCGATATTGCCCACTCGAAGAAAACGCAGGCAGCCACACTTGTCAGACAGACTATGACAGAGCCAAGTCCGAAGTACAGGAACGAAACGAGCAGCGCCGGTATCAGTGCAATTACTACACCGAACATGTTGCGCTCCACCGTGTCATTGCCATGTGCGTGCGGCGAAAGAGAAACTATCAGTTTTCCCATTTTTATTTAGTTTCTAAGTTTGTTGAGTTTTAAAGTTTATGAGTTAAGAGTTTGCGGCAGCTTTCGGAGCCTCAGCAGCCTTTGCCTTGGCTTCCTCCTCTGCTTTCTTGGCAGCGGCCTCAGCCTTTGCCTTTGCAGCACGACCCTTGATGATGCCCATGACCTGACCCTTACCGAACGAGATGTTGTCGAGCAATGGACGGTGAGCAGGGCAAGTGAACTGGCAGCAACCGCAAGATATGCAACTGGTGATATCCTCATGCTCCAGGCGCTCCCAATCTTTGGCAACGGAAAGCGTAGCAAGCAGATACGGCTCAAGTCCCATCGGGCAAGCCGATACACACTTAGCACAACGGATACAGTTCTGTGCAGGCTTACGATGAGCGTCAGCACCCGACAGGATTGTTATAGAGTTGGTACCCTTAACGACAGGAACATCGAGACTGACAACTGCCTTACCCATCATAGGACCACCCGCAAGGACCTTGTCGTCGCCCTCTGGCAGACCGCCACAAGCATCGATAAGCTGGCTGAACGGTGTACCCATACGAACGAGGAAGTTGCCTGGATTCTTAACCTGAAGACCCGTTACGGTAGTGTAACGCTCAAAGAGAGGCTTGTGCTTCATAACAGCCTGATAAACAGCGAATGCCGTACCGACGTTCTGAACGATAGCACCAACGTTGACAGGGATTGCAGGTGGAGCCGGAACCTGACGGTGGATGACAGCGTCGACGAGCTGCTTCTCACCACCCTGCGGGTATTTCTTCTTCAGCGGAACGACCTCAATGCGGTCGTCGCCGGCTGTCTTTTCTTCGAAGAGTTCTATAGCCTTAGGCTTGTTGTCCTCAATACCTATATAACCTTTCTCAACCTTTGCTGCCTTCATCAGCAGATAGAGACCCTGGATAATCTCGTCGGCGTGCTCCATCATAAGACGATAGTCGGCTGTGATATACGGCTCGCACTCAACGCCATTGATAATAACGCACTCAGCATGAGCCGTTGGCGGCGGTGTAAGCTTAATGAAAGTCGGGAAGCCTGCACCACCCATACCGGTGACACCAGCAACCTTTACGCGGTTGATAATTTCCTCTGGAGTGAGCTCAGGATGTGCTTCTACAGTTTCCAGCTTATCCGAACGGTCGATACCCTCTTCCCATTCATCGCCTTCAACCTTGACGATGATAGCCGGCTTGCGGTAGCCTGTTGCGTCGATAGCATTGTCTATCTTCAGTACAGTACCACTGACAGAGCTGTAAATAGGAGCACTTACGAAGCCACCTGCTTCAGCAAGCAGAGTGCCGACCTTTACTTTGTCGCCACGTTTTACGACAGGCTTAGCCGGAGCACCAATGTGCTGGCCCAACGGAAATACAGCCTGCGTGGGGAGTTCAGCCTGCTTAGTGGCAATTTCAGTAGTAAGTTTGTGGTCATTAGGATGAACGCCACCTATTCTAAATGTATGCAGTTTCATGCTTTAGCCTCCTCTTCTTGATTGTTTGTTTTAGCAGTTTGCTCCGGCTTAGCTTCCGGTGCATTAGCAATAACAGTCTTCTCGGCATCTTCGGCAACCTTTACCGGCTCAGCTGCCTTTGCCTCAGCAGGCTTCGGCGCAGCAGGCTTCGGCTTGCGTACCGGGAAGTTGACCTTGACGATAGCACCTGTCGGGCATTCGTCGACACACTTTGTGCACAAGCGGCACTTGTTCGGGTCAATGTACGAAAGGTTGTTCTCGATGGTGATAGCCTCAAACTTACAAACCTTGAAGCACTTTCCGCAACCTATGCAGGCAACCGAACAGTTCTTTCTGGCAACAGCGCCCTTGTCCTTGTTGACGCAACGTACATAGACGCGACGTCCCTTCGGACCCTTCTTGCGGAGCTCGATGATGTGACGAGGACATGCCTTTACACACGCGCCGCACGCCGTACACTTATCCTCATCAACCTCCGGCAGACCCGTTTCCGGGTTCATGTGGATGGCATCGAAGGTACATGCACGTGTGCAATCGCCGCAACCGAGGCAGCCGAAGCCACATCCGGTCTCACCCTGACCCGTTGCATTAACAGCAGCACAGGTCATAAGACCATCGTACTCAGCGATGCGCGGACGGTTCTCGCAGGTTCCGTAACAGCGGACCACAGCGACCTTCGGGTCGGTATTTGCAACAGCCATACCCAGCAAGTCGGCAACCTGGCCCATTACTTCTTGACCTCCAACAGGACAGAGCAGTCCGTCAAGCGAACCGGCGTCGCACGCCTTCACGAGTGCTCCTGCCATATCGGCACATCCTGCAAAACCGCAACCACCGCAGTTTGCGCCCGGCAGCAGTTCCTGAACTTGTCCGATACGAGGATCTTCATAAACAGCAAACTTCTTGGAACATGCATACAGCACAACGGCTGCAATGAGTGCTATTGCTCCAAGAACAATTACTGCGCTTAAGATAAAGTTCATAATCTATTTGTATTTGTTTAGTAAATTTTTCGTTTTAAGTTATCGGGTGCCTTATCCAGCGTCACCCATCATCACATCACTCAATCATCTAATCATCCTCAACTTCGAATGAGAAGTCGCGACGTAGCTTATCGCGCAGCAGATAGACGATGAAGTAATATGGCACGAGTGCCGCTATGCTGACAAGTGCCGCCAGCGGCTCGCTGTGAGATAGATTATAGGTGATGGCAAGAGCAACTACAAGCACAATGAACGGCACGCCGAAGCCTATCAAGACAGCCTTACGGCCTGTGTCAAGACTTCCTGTAACGACGACGCTGTCGCCTTTTTTGTGCCCTTTGATGGAGTGTTTGTCATAGACATCGATTATTTTTTCTTTCTTTTCAGAGGCATTGCAGAATGATGCTGCCTTACAACCTGCGCATGCTGAGGTTTGGAGTATGCGCACGCGCATACAGTCGCCGTCGACTGACTCAACAACTCCACTATGCTTAATCTTCTCGCCCATCGCTCATAACGTTTTTTAGCTGGATTTTGCAACCTCCAGTTTGCAATTGCAAAGTTAATACATAATTTTGCAATATAGAAAATTTTTCATGATTTTTTTTCGAAATCGTTTACATTATATATAAATATGTAGATTGCGAAACAGGTTAAGGCCTAACCAAGCCGGAGCCAAACAACGACATAACAAAAGGGTAATCCAGTTGGCTTGGTTAGGAGATTCCAATGTTATAGTTAAGTTTTTAGAGTGTGAAAGTTTAGGTTTAAGGATGGTTTTTTATTTAATTTTGCTTGAAAAATAAATTAAAAATGAAGGAAAAATAAATTAAAAATCAACCAAAAATAAATTAAAAACCAAGACGAAAGAACAGGTTTCGCTATTCCATTGGTTATCAACGACATTCCAATAGAGCAAGTTTGACATTCTCGAAGGTCAACGGAACCGATTTCAACGACACTCGTCACGATTGTGGAACGCAAATTTAAAAAAAGCAAAAAAGCAGGGATATATGTGCGTCTGTCGGAAAGATTTCTTACCTTTGCTCCATGAGAAACATACCTTTTAACAGGAAGAACAAGAATGAAACCAAGCAATCAGAGCATCCAACAGATTGAACGCTTCTTTAAGAAAGTTGCAGACAAGTTTCCCGAGGACACCGACAGCATGCCGATGACTGACATTCACGTCCGTCTGACACAGGATAGCGGTGACCTCATGGCATTCGATGATGACGACAACGAAATTACACGCTGCGTCGTCGACGAGTGGATTGACAACAAGGACGAGGACTTTTACAAAGGTGCCGCGGCCGTACTGCGCAAGCAACTGACAAAGATGAAGAGCGTAGTGGAGCACATGGGAATAATGAAACCGTACAGTTTCGTGCTTGAGAACGACGATAAGGAGAACGTTGCCGAGCTTTATGTCGTCGACGACGATACCGTTATCATCGGCGGCGACTTAATGGACGGGCTCGACAAGGACTTGGATACTTTCTTCGACAACCTAATGAAGGAGAACTAAAGGCACATGCTCCTTTGGTTCATGGTTGCCTTGACGCTGTAGAACGAGAAGGTTCTTCAGCCCAAATCGAAGATTCCGAGCGGACGCTTTCGTGGCAATACGTCGAGCATAAAGTCCTTCCCGGCTATGATTCCACGGTCGCGGAGGATAGCATCGACGGTCTTGCGGGCGTATTCCGGGTCGTTGTTCTTCTCGCTGAGATGACAGAGCCACACATGACGGAGTTCCGGCGTGGCGCAGTCGACTAAGACTGTGGCGCAGTCGTTGTTGCTTAGATGTCCCGTTCCGCTGCTTATGCGGTTCTTAAGGAACTGCGGATATGGTCCGTTCTTCAGCATCTCAGGGTCGTGGTTAGCCTCAATGACGAGATAGTTGGTGCGCATTATAATCGGTCGCATTTCTTCCGTGATGTGTCCGCAGTCAGTAATGAGCGTGAAGACAACGCCGTCAGCCTCAATGACATAGCCAACATTGTCGGTGCTGTCGTGAGGGACGCCGAAAGGAGTGACCTTGAACGAGCCGACATCTATAGTCTTGTTCTTCTCGACATAACGTATATTCTCACTGTCTATCTTCTTTTTCACATACCAGTTGCGCTGTATTCCGGTGTGAACTTCCTTCGTTGAATAGACAGGAACATGCAAAGAACTGCTCAACGAACCCACCGACTTGATATGGTCGGCATGGTCGTGGGTTATAAGTATGCTGTGCACCGATGCCAAACTTAGCCCGTACTCGGCAAAATGGCGCTTGAGGAGGCGCACACCAACGCCCGCGTCGATTAGCAAAGCATCGCCGTCAGTATATAAGTAGTAACAGTTTCCGCTACTACCACTTCCGAATGATATAAATCTGAGCATTTCCTATTCGTTTAAAAGGGTCATCACCTCACCGTCACATGATAGCAAGCCTGATGTAGTTCGTACTTGACGTAGCAGCGGTTCTGCTGCCGTAGGTCGTTGAGAACTTCGCTGAGGACTCGTTTCAGGGTATCACCCTGGACCTTTCTGCCAAGCGGCACAAAATGATTGTAGCTTATATCAAATGTAGTGCCATAGACATGGCAACTGTTTGGTGATGCGTTCTTGTTGTGTTTCCCAAGTTTCACGACATCTTCCTTGCTCCGCAGCACACTCGTTATGAGGAGTTTCGCTTCCGGAACTCGCTTTATGGCAAGACTGTCCATAAAATTGCGCGAAATGTCCTGCAACAGTGCGGCGGCACGGGGAACAAGGTATGGGATACTGCTATTGAGCTTTGCTATGCGGTAATATGGACTGCTACCTATATAGACGAGCTCGTGGCGGCGCTCTTCGGCATCAGCAGAGTTGGCAACAGGTATTACCCCGAACTCCTTGGCAGCACTGAGGTGGACGGCATTGGTATCGGGGAAACAGTCCTTATAGCTCCAAACGCCTTTCACTGGATGCTTCACGAGAGAGCCGTCGGCATTGTAAAAGGATATTGGGGTTCCCTTGATGATACCTGCCTGGTGACGCTTGCCTGTGCCAAGGGAGTCGGTATCCTCGCCTTCAACCTCTGTTTCAGTGGTATTTTCAGCCTCATCACTGTACCTTTCGCCCACCACCGAAGGGAAGACAAGGCGCACAAGGGCAAACAAGCCGACAATGACGAAAAAGCCAACGATAAATTCGCCTGTAGTTATATTTTTCTTCTTTCTTTTCATTTTTGGATTGCAAAGTTACTCAATAGTTTCGAATTTGATTAAAACAGCCGTTAGTTTTTTAGCGTTTTATTTTGAGTTTAGATTAATTTAATGTAACTTTGCGCCAAATATAAACGAGGAGAGAATTGATAGAAAAGCATATAGTTCTTGAGGATATTGACCCCGTGGCCTTCTATGGCATCGGCAACTCGCACTTGCAGATGATAAAGTCGCTGTTCCCAAAGCTGAGAATCTTGGCACGCGACAATGTCATACGTGTTCTTGGCGACGAGGAGGAGATGGCGAAGATTGAAGAGGACATCGAGAATATGCGCCAGCATGTCTTGAAATACAACACCATATCCGAAGAGGACATACTTGATATAGTAAAGGGAAAGAAGACTAAGGAGGACGCCGTGAAAGGCGTTCTCGTTTATTCTATATCCGGAAGGCCGATTAAAAGCCGCTCCGAGAACCAGCAGAAGATTGTCGACGCGTTCGAAAAGAGCGATATGATATTCGCTGTAGGGCCTGCGGGAACGGGCAAGACTTATCTTAGCATTGCCCTTGCGGTGAAAGCGCTGAAGGAAAAGACTGCCAAGAAGATTATTCTAAGCCGTCCGGCGGTAGAGGCGGGAGAACGTCTGGGCTTCCTTCCGGGCGACATGAAGGACAAAATAGACCCTTACCTGCAACCGCTCTACGATGCTTTGGAGGATATGATACCGGCCGTGAAGCTGCAAGACATGATGGACAAGCACATCATTCAGATTGCACCTCTCGCCTTCATGCGTGGACGGACGCTCAGCGATGCTGTTGTCATACTCGATGAGGCACAGAACACGACTCCGGCGCAGCTCCGCATGTTCCTGACGCGCATGGGATGGAACACGAAGATGATTATAACGGGCGACATGACACAAACGGATTTACCCCGCCAGGCACAAAGCGGACTCAAGGAGGCGCTTTCCATACTTACGGGAATTGAGGGAATAAGTGTCATCAACCTAACTAAGAAGGACATAGTGAGGCACAAACTCGTTACACGCATTGTGAACGCATACGAGGCTTATGATAAAGCGAAGACTAATTCAAATATAAAAAATGAAAGCATTAACAAAGACTGACTTCCACTTTGAAGGCCAGAAGAGTGTTTACCACGGCAAGGTCCGCGACGTTTACAACATCAATGACGACATCATCGTCATGGTCGCTACTGACAGAATTTCAGCATTCGACGTAGTGCTGCCTGTCGGTATCCCTTACAAAGGTCAAGTGCTGAACCAGATTGCAGCCAAGTTCCTCGACAAGACTGCCGACATCTGCCCTAACTGGAAGCTTGCAACTCCAGACCCAATGGTAACTGTCGGACTGAAGTGCGAAGGCTTCAAGGTTGAGATGATTATCCGCTCTATCCTCACCGGTAGTGCATGGCGCGCCTACAAGGACGGTTGCCGCGAGCTCTGCGGTGTTAAGCTGCCTGACGGAATGCGTGAGAACCAGCGCTTCCCGGAGCCTATCATCACTCCGACGACAAAGGCCGACGAGGGTCACGACCTCAATATCTCGAAGGAAGAGATTATCAAGCAGGGCATTGTCAGTGCTGAGGACTATGCTGTCATTGAGGACTGGACACGCAAACTCTTTGCCCGCGGTCAGGAAATCGCCGCTAAGCGTGGCCTTATCCTTGTCGATACAAAGTACGAGTTCGGTAAGCGCGACGGCAAGCTGTACCTCATCGACGAGATACACACTCCTGACTCAAGCCGCTACTTCTATGCCGACGGCTACGAGGAGCGCTTTGCAAAGGGCGAGCCGCAGAAGCAGCTGTCGAAGGAATTTGTCCGTCAGTGGCTCATCGAGCAGGGATTCATGAACCAACCGGGACAGAAGATGCCGGAAATCACCGAAGAGTATGCTGAAAGCGTTAGTGACCGCTACATCGAACTCTATGAGAATATCACCGGTGAGAAGTTCGACAAGACCGCAGAGGAAGGCGATATCGCCGCACGTATCGAGAAGAACGTGAAGGAATATCTCGCTAATCGATAAATCAATTCGGAATTCAAAGTTCAAAGTTCGTCATTGCGACTCAAGTAGTGGCAAGTTGATTTTCCTATAGTTCAAAAGGACAGTCGGGAAATCAGAGCGAATTTTGGACTTTGAATTATAAATTCTGAATTTAAACAGGTAATGTACCAGCAGGAAAAGATAAAGCCATACGGACTAAAGGGTGACAAGGGAAAACTTGTCAGCCAGATGTTTGACAACATTGCACCTAACTATGACAGGCTGAACCACCTCATGTCGTTCGACATTGACAAGGGATGGAGACGCAAGGCTGTAGCGCAGTTGGCACCATACAGTCCGAAAAGCATCCTTGACGTGGCTACCGGAACGGGGGATTTTGCCATTCTGCTGGCGCAGTCGCTGAAACCCGAAAGCGTCATCGGCGTTGACATCTCGACACGGATGATGAGTATCGGAAAGGAAAAAGCCGACAAGGCTGGACTTGCGGACGTCATAACGTTCCAAAAGGGCGACTGTATGCAGTTGCCTTTTGAGGCTGGCAGCTTCGATGCTGTTACATCGGCATTTGGCATTCGCAACTTCCAGGATTTGGACATGGGCTTGTCGGAGATGTGCAGAATACTGAAGAAGGGCGGGCATCTTAGTGTTGTGGAACTCTCTTCGCCTAAGAGTTTCCCCATGAAGCAGCTCTTCAAGGTTTATTCGCACGTGGTATTGCCTACTTACGGCAAAATTATTTCGCATGACAAGAGTGCCTACGAATATCTCACAAAGACCATAGAGGCTTTCCCGCAGGGTGAGCAGATGGTCGAAATACTTAAGAAGGCGGGCTTCAGCAAGGCTTCCTTCAAACGCCTTACATACGGAATATGCACTATGTATTTCGCCGAGAAATAGGGCAACAACAATTTAATACAATCACATTATGGACAAGTACGGACTTATTGGCAACCCTTTGGGGCATTCATTCTCGAAGAGCTACTTCAACGAGAAGTTTGAAAACGAGAATATTGATGCCGAGTACTTAAACTTCGAGATACCCTCTATCGAGAATCTCGTTGAAGTAATCGACTCTAACCCTGAACTGAAAGGACTCAACGTGACGATACCTTACAAGGAGAAGGTTATCAGTTATCTCGACTATGTCAGTCCTGAGGCGCGCGCAATAGGTGCCGTCAATGTCATACGTGTTACGCATAAAGGCAAGGACGTAGTGCTCCGCGGATACAACAGTGATGTTATTGGGTTTACAAAGAGCATTGAGCCGCTTCTTGACAAGTCGCATCGGAAGGCGCTCATCCTCGGAACGGGCGGCGCTTCGAAAGCTGTCAACTACGGATTGAAGTCGCTCGGACTCGAAACAGTGCTTGTTAGCCGCTTCAAACGTCCTAATACAATACAATATGAGGATATCGACGCTGATGTAATAAAGGACTACAACGTCATCGTAAACTGTACTCCGGTGGGCATGTATCCGAATGTCGACAACTGTCCGAAGCTTCCTTATGACGCAATGGATACCCACACAATTCTCTACGACCTCATTTACAACCCCGACGAGACGCTTTTCATGCACAAAGGAGCTGAAAAGGGCGCTACCGTCAAGAACGGACTGGAAATGCTTTTGCTGCAAGCTTTCGCCAGTTGGGAGTTCTGGAACGGCAAAGAACAAAAGTAAATAAGAAAAGAAAACATACTTCATATAATGAACAACAGATACATGATGCGTGGCGTAAGTGCCGCGAAAGAAGACGTACACAACGCAATAAAGAACATTGACAAGGGTATTTTCCCGCATGCTTTCTGCAAGATTATCCCTGATATCTTAGGCGGTGACCCTGAATATTGCAACATTATGCATGCCGACGGTGCCGGAACGAAGTCGAGTCTTGCATACATGTACTGGAAAGAGACGGGTGACTTGAGTGTTTGGAAGGGCATTGCGCAGGACGCCGTCGTAATGAACACCGACGACTTGCTTTGCGTTGGTGCCGTTGATAATATTCTTGTCAGCTCTACTATAGGACGAAACAAGATGCTGGTGCCGGGCGATGTCATATCTGCAATTATCAATGGAACTGACGAATTGCTTGCTGAGCTGCGCGGAATGGGCATCGGCATTTGGCCTACGGGTGGCGAAACAGCTGATGTCGGTGATTTGGTACGCACCATAATCGTTGACTCCACTGTCACCTGCCGTATGAAACGGGCTGACGTTATCGACAATGCCAACATCCGTCCGGGTGATGTCATAGTCGGATTGTCGTCAACCGGCCAGGCTACATACGAGCATCGTTACAATGGCGGTATGGGTTCAAACGGCCTGACAAGTGCCCGCCATGATGTATTTGCTAAGTATCTGGCTGAGAAATTCCCTGAGAGCTACGACCACAAGGTGCCTGAGGAACTTGTCTACAGTGGTGACAAGCACCTCACGGACAAAATAGAAGGAGTGCCGGTGGATGCAGGTCAGCTCGTCCTCTCTCCTACCCGCACTTATGCTCCGGTAATTAAGAAGTTGCTCGACGAGATGCATGACGATATTCACGGTATGGTTCACTGCACGGGTGGAGCACAGACGAAGGTTCTGAACTTCGTTGCCGACAACTGTAAGGTTGTCAAGGACAATATGTTCCCTGTTCCCCCACTCTTCAAACTTATTCACGACGAGAGCGGAACGGACTGGAAGGAGATGTACCAAGTCTTCAATATGGGTCACAGAATGGAGATTTACGTCTCTCCAGAGAATGCCGACAAGGTCATAGCTGTCAGCAATAGCTTCAACATCGATGCTCAGGTCATTGGTCATATAGAGGAAGGCAAGCGCAGCCTGACCATCAAGAGCGAGTTCGGAGAGTTCAATTACTAAAACGACAAAGACTCCCAAAGCCCCTCCGAATGGAGGGGATGTTTTAAAATCAGTGATAAACTATTGGAGAATAAGGCTTTATTAGCAACTTTGAATTATAATAAATATATCTGAAAAATATAAACCGAACCAGGCTGTCTTTAAGATTGTAATAGACAAAAGAATACTTTAAGAAAGTAATTAGACATCCCCTCCATTCGGAGGGGCTTGGGGAGGCCAAAATAATTTATGGCAAATAACATACTAGAAAAGCTTGACGGACTGGAGGCTAGGTTCCAAGAGGTGGGCACGTTGATTACAGACCCATCGGTGATTGCCGACCAACAGCGTTACGTCAAGTTGACAAAGGAATACAAAGAACTGGAAGATATCATGGCGGCACGCAAGAAATACGTTGCCTGTCTTGATGCTATAAAAGAAGCAAAGGATATTCTCGCCAACGAGAAAGATGCCGACATGAAGGAGCTGGCACGTGAAGAGCTGGCTGAAAACGAGGCTTTGCAGCCTAAGTTGGAGGAGGAAATAAAGATTGCTCTTGTACCGAAAGACCCAGAGGATGCAAAGAACGTACAGATGGAGATACGCGCCGGAACCGGTGGCGATGAGGCTGCGCTCTTTGCCGGAGACCTTTTCAACATGTACAAGCGTTACTGCGAGAAGAAAGGTTGGAAGCTTTCAGTCACTGATGTCAGCGAAGGAGCAGTCGGCGGATACAAGGAAATCGACTTCGCCGTTGAGGGAACAAACGTGTACGGAACTCTTAAGTATGAGTCAGGAGTACATCGTGTGCAGCGAGTTCCAGCCACTGAGACGCAAGGACGTATGCATACGTCTGCCGCAACAGTTGCAGTGCTGCCGGAAGCAGAGAAGTTTGAGGTGCACATCAACGAAGGAGACATCAAGTGGGATACGTTCCGTAGCTCCGGTGCTGGAGGTCAGAACGTCAATAAGGTCAGCTCCGGTGTCCGACTCCGCTATCCGTGGAAGAACCCGGAGACAGGAGAAGTGGAGGAAATCCTTATCGAATGTACTGAGACTCGTGACCAGCCAAAGAACAAGGAGCGTGCTCTGAGCCGTCTCTATACATATATATATGACCACGAACATCAGAAATACGTCGACGATATATCCAACCGCCGCCGCTCGCTGGTGTCTACCGGAGACCGCAGCGCAAAGATTCGCACGTACAATTTCCCACAGGGACGCGTCACAGACCACCGTATCGGCTACACGACGCATGACCTTCAGGGATTTCTCGGTGGTGACATACAGGACATGATCGATGCTTTGACAGTGGCAGAAAATGCCGAGAAGCTTAAGGAATCAGAACTATAGGGGGAGCCGCCCCAGGCCCCTCCGAATGGAGGGGATGTTTAAATTCAGTGTTAAACATTTGAGTTAGAGGCAGTAAATATATAATATTGGATTAATATCACAAACTTTTTATGACCCTTCCAAGTAAAACTTTATGTAGGTAACTAAACATTCCCTCCATTCGGAGGGGCTTGGGGAGGCTTCAATCATTATGAACCGCAAAGAATTAGTTAATCAGATATTTTCGAAGAAGTCGTTCCTTTGTGTCGGACTTGATACCGATATAAAGAAGATTCCTGAGCTCCTGCTTAAGGAAAACGACCCTGTGTTTACTTTCAACAAGGCTATTATCGATGCCACAGCACCATATTGCGTTGCCTATAAACCAAATTTGGCATTTTACGAGAGCCTCGGCGTTAAGGGTATAGCTGACTTCGAGCGCACGGTGAAGTATCTAAAGGAGAACTATCCAAACCACTTTATTATCGCCGACGCTAAGCGCGGCGACATCGGTAACACATCGGCGATGTACGCCCGTACCTTCTTTGAGGAGTACGACATCGACGCTCTGACTGTAGCACCATACATGGGAGAAGACAGCGTGACTCCTTTCCTCGGCTATGAAGGCAAGTGGGTGATACTGTTAGCTCTCACCAGCAACAAGGGAAGTCATGATTTCCAACTCACAGAGGATAAAGATGGCGAGCGATTGTTCGAGAAAGTCATCCGCAAAAGCCAGCAATGGGGCAACAGCGAGAACATGATGTACGTCGTAGGAGCCACCCAAGGCAAGATGTTTGAAGACATACGGCGCGTCGCTCCTAACCATTTCCTTCTCGTTCCGGGCGTCGGAGCACAGGGAGGGAGCCTCCAGGAGGTTTGCAAATATGGCATTACGAAAGACTGCGGACTGCTCGTAAACTCATCCCGCGGCATCATCTATGCTTCAAACGGTGAGGATTTTGCTCAAGCATCGGCAGAGAAGGCAAAGGCATTGCAGCAGCAAATGGAAGTTGAACTTGCTAAAATCAAGTAGTTATAAGGCTCAATTACATCGAAACAAACGCCTTATTATCCGTGTATCGGCACCGTTTTACTCGGCTAATAAGGTCTGAACACTAGCCTTAAATAGCGTCTAAACAGCATAACAACATATATATTGAACGACAGCAAGATTATAAACGACCCAGTATTCGGTTTCATCAAGATTCCGAGAGGACTCCTGTTGAGCATTGTCCAGCACCCATTGATGCAGCGTCTCACACGTATCAAGCAACTGGGAATGGCGAATGTGGTCTATCCGGGTGCCCAACACACTCGCTTCCTCCACTCCATCGGTGCCTTTCACCTCATGAGTGAGGCTATACTGTCGCTTGAGCAGAAGGGCGTTTTCATCTTCGACAGCGAAGCAGAAGCCGTCGAAGCCGCCATCCTTATGCACGACATCGGGCACGCTCCCTTCTCTCATGTACTCGAGGACACACTTATCCACGGTATCAGCCATGAGGAAATATCTCTCATGATGATGCAGAGGATAAACGAGGACTTACGTGGTGAGCTCAATTTGGCCATCAAAATCTTCAAGGACGAGTATCCGAAGAAATTCCTCCATCAACTTATTTCGAGCCAACTTGACGTCGACAGACTCGACTATCTTCGTCGCGACAGTTTCTTTACGGGCGTTACGGAGGGCAATATAGGCTCAGCGCGCATCATAAAGATGCTCAATGTCGTTGACGACTCATTGGTCGTAGAGTCTAAAGCAATATATTCCATTGAAAATTATCTTACATCCCGTAGGCTGATGTATTGGTCGGTGTATCTCCATAAGACCGTTGTCGCCTACGAGAAGACCCTCATCAACACGTTACGCCGCGCCGAATACCTTGCCAAACAGGGTTGGGACATATTCGCATCGCCTGCTCTTCGGTATTTCCTTTACAACGACATAGATGCCAAATGGTTCGAAGAGCATCCCGAAACGCTCGATATGTACAGTCAACTCGACGACAGCGACATCTGGTCGGCACTGAAAGTATGGGCTCATTCCGACGATAAGATACTCTCAATGCTTGCCGACGACATGGTGAACCGCCACATTTTCAAGGTCGAAGTTCATGATGAGCCCATTAGTAAGGAAGAAGAAGAGACGCTGCGGAGCACCATTGCCGAGAAAGCGGACATCAGTTACGACGATGCCGACTATCTCATAAGTGTCAATACGGTGCAAAAAGACATGTACGATGTCAACGATGACCACATATCGATACTCTATAAGGATGGCACAATAAAAGACATCGCTGACGCTTCGGAACTCCTTAATGTCGACCTTCTATCCAAGAAAATCAGGAAATATTACCTATGTTATCAACGTTTGCAATAAAAAAAGTCAGCGTTGACAACATTTCTGCTAAAAAATTGTTATCTTTGCACAAATTATTCAGATAAAGCAATTATGGAATTTACTGCAAAGCAAATAGCCCAGTTCATACAAGGCAGAGTCGAAGGGGACGAGAACGCCACCATCAACACATTCGCCAAGATTGAAGAAGGCAAGCCGGGAGCGATTTCGTTCCTAGCAAATCCTAAATACACTCACTATCTTTATAACACGGAATCGACAATTGTACTCCTCGACGAGAGCATAACTTTGGAGAAGCCGGCTAAGCCTACGCTTATCAGAGTAAAGAATGCGCGCGACTGTGTGGCACGTCTTCTGCAACTTTACGAGAGCATGAAGCCAAAGAAGCAAGGCATCGACTCGCTCGCTTTCATATCTCCTAAGGCAAAGATAGGCAAAAATATCTACGTCGGAGCATTCGCATACATCGGCGACGGTGCCGTCATCGGCGACGGATGCCAGATATATCCGCACGCAACCGTTATGGACAACGTCACAATCGGAGCAGGTTCTATCATCTATCCGAACGTCAGCATCTATCACGATTGCAAGCTTGGCAACAACGTAACGATACATAGTGGCAGCGTCATCGGTGCCGACGGCTTCGGTTTCGCTCCCAACGAACAGACCGGTCAGTACGATAAGATACCGCAGATTGGCATTGTCACCATCGAGGATAATGTAGAAATAGGCGCGAACACATGTGTAGACCGCTCTACGATGGGTAGCACCTACGTTCGCAAGGGAGTCAAACTCGACAACCTTGTACAAATAGCACACAACACGGACATAGGTGAGAACACCGTAATGAGCGCCCAAGTCGGCATTGCCGGCTCTACAAAGGTTGGTCAGTGGTGCATGTTCGGTGGTCAGGTCGGCATCGCCGGTCACATCACCATCGGCAACAAGGTATTCCTCGGAGCACAAAGTGGAGTTCCAGGAAGCCTCAAGGACAACCAGACGCTTATCGGTACACCTCCAATGGAGCCGCGTCCATACTTCAAATCACAGGCTATCTTCCGCAAATTGCCTGAGCTTTACAAGCAGATAAACGAGCTGCAAAAGGAAGTTGAGAAACTTAAGAAGCAATAATTATCGACTAATTCACATACAATTAAAACAACACCGCCTTCCCATTTTCACACAATCGGAGATAAACCATTAAGAATCTTCAACAGCAAAGGAGGCATTCAACAATACAGCAATGGAAGCAACCAAACAAAAGACACTGAAAGGCAGCTTTTCGCTCTTTGGAAAAGGACTGCACACAGGTTTGAGTTTAACTGTTACATTCAACCCGGCACCAGTGAACACGGGGCTCAAAATACAGCGCATAGATGTCGAAGGACAACCTGTAATTGACGCTCTTGCAGAATATGTTGTAGACACTCAGCGCGGAACGGTAATCGCCAAGGGCGACGTTCGCGTAGGAACAATAGAGCACGGCATGGCTGCTCTCTATGCAATGGGCGTAGACAACTGTCTCGTTCAGGTGAACGGACCGGAGTTTCCTATACTCGACGGCTCGGCAGAGAAATACGTTGAGAAGATAAAAGAAGTCGGACTGGTCGACCAGGATGCGCCAAAGGACTTCTACATCATCCGCCACAAGATGGAGATACGCGACGGCGAGTCGGTCATCACCTTCCTTCCTGACGACCAGTTCTCGATAACAGCAATGTGCTCGTTCGACTCCAAGTTTATCAGCAGTCAGTTTGCAACTCTCGACGATGTCGATAAGTTCGCTACCGAAATAGCTCCTGCACGCACATTCGTCTTCGTTCGCGACATCATGCCATTGCTTCAGGCAAACCTTATCAAAGGCGGCGACCTCGACAACGCCATCGTCATCTATGAGAAACAAGTATCACAGGAGAAGCTCGACCAGCTCGCCGACCTTCTGAAAGTACCACATATCGACGCAACTCAAATCGGATACATCCAGCACAAGCCACTGATGTGGGACAACGAGTGCACCCGTCACAAGCTCCTCGACATAATCGGCGACATGGCACTTATCGGAAAGCCTATCAAGGGACGCATCGTTGCAACCCGTCCGGGCCACACCGTGAACAACAAATTTGCCCGCATGCTTCGCAAGGAGATACGTAAGCACGAGATACAGGCACCTATCTACGACCCGAACGAAGAGCCGATAATGGACAACAAGCGCATCCGTGAGCTCCTTCCGCACCGCTATCCAATGCAGCTCGTCGACAAAATCATCGCCGTTGGCTCAGATAGCATAGCCGGAGTGAAAAATATCACAGCCGATGAGCCATTCTTCCAGGGGCACTTCCCCAATGAACCGGTAATGCCGGGAGTACTTCAGATAGAAGCAATGGCACAGTGCGGCGGTTTGCTTGTCCTCTCTCAGGTAAAGGAACCGGAAAGTTGGTCAACCTACTTCCTCAAGATTGACGGTGTGAAATTCCGCCAGAAGGTTGTTCCGGGCGACACTTTGCTGTTCCGTGTGAATCTCGAAGCCCCTATCCGTCACGGCATAAGCACCATGAAAGGCTACATTTTCGTAGGCGACCAAGTCGTTTCTGAGGCTACGTTCACTGCACAAATTGTAAAGAACAAATAAAGAGCTACCATCAAGCCTCCCGCAAAAAGGAGGATGTTGATTAACCAATAAAATTATAATATGAATCAAATAAGTCCACTTGCATACGTTCACCCCGAAGCAAAACTAGGCGACAACAATATCATCGGGCCATTCTGTTACATCGACCGCAATACCGTTCTCGGCAACGGCAACGTCCTTCAGAACAGCGTCACCATCAATTATGGCGCACGCATCGGCGACAACAATGAGATATTCCCTGGCGCCAGCATCTCGACAAAGCCACAGGATTTGAAGTTCAAGGGCGAAGATACCATTTGCGAAGTTGGCAACAACAACTCCATCCGTGAAAATGTCACCATCTCTCGCGGTACAGCTTCAAAGGGAACAACGCAAGTAGGCAACAACAACTTGCTAATGGAGAACATGCATATCGCCCACGATTGCTTCTTCGGCTCAAACCTCATCATCGGCAATTCGACGAAGTTTGGCGGCGAAGTGTCAGTCGACGACAATGCAGTTGTCTCCGCCGAAGTCCTCTGCCATCAGTTCTGCCGCGTCGGAGGCTATGTCATGATACAGGGCGGAAGCCGTTTCTCACAGGACATACCACCTTATATCATAGCCGGCAAAGAACCTATTCGCTACGCAGGCATCAACATTGTCGGTCTGCGCCGTCACGGTTTCTCCAACGATTTGATAGATTTAATCCATAACGCATACCGCATTCTCTACGGAGACGGTACCCGCGAGGAAAACATCAACAAGATTAAGAGCGAACTGCAAGTAACGAAAGAGATACAGTACATTATCGATTTCGTCCAGGCTTCTAAGCGAGGAATAATTAAGTAAGCGTAAAGTCAGACTCCCGTGAGTCCCTTTACAACAATATGAAGACGCTTGTTGTTATAACAGGTCCTACCGGTGTTGGCAAAACGGAGTGTTGTCTCCGTGTTGCCAACATTTTTCGTATTCCCATAATCAATGCCGATTCGAGGCAGCTATTTGCCGAAATCCCTATCGGTACGGCAGCGCCGACAGCTGAGCAACAAGTACTTGTAAAACACTACTTCGTCGGCAATCACCATATCACAGATTATTACAGCGCTTCCAACTATGAGCAGGATGTTCTGAAACTACTCGACAAATTGTTCAAGGACTCCGATGTAGAACTCCTTTCGGGCGGTAGTATGATGTACATCGATGCTGTTTGCAAGGGCATTGACGACATCCCGACCATCCGCGACGACATACGGGAAGAGATGAAACGACGACTTGCAACCGAAGGATTGCCCGCTCTGGTAGAAGAACTGCATCGCCTTGACCCCGAGCACTGGGCAATCGTCGACAGGAACAATCCCCGCCGCGTCGTCCACGCCCTCGAAATATGCCATCAGACAGACAGAACATACACCTCATTTCGCAGCAACAAGCCCAAGCAACGTCCTTTCAAGATTGTCAAGATTGCTCTCAACCGCCCTCGCGAAGAGCTATACAGCAGAATAAACCAGCGCGTCCTTGACATGATTGACAAAGGTCTCATCGACGAAGCGATGCGCGTTCTGCCATACAGAGACTGCAACGCACTCAACACAGTAGGCTATAAAGAGATGTTCGAGTACCTCAACGGACTCACCACCATCGACGAGGCGATATTCAAGATACAAAGCAACACGCGCCGATATGCCCGCAAACAGCTCACTTGGTTCAAGCGGGATGCTGACGTAAAGTGGTTTAATGCCGACAACATTGAAGAAATCTTAAATTATATAATGTACTCAATATAGATTGGCACGATTTCACTAACTTTGCACTTTATAAGTAATAAGGTAACAAGAACACCTGACATCCATCACCCCAACACAAAGAATAATGATTAAGAAGATTATTAACTTATTCAAATCCATCTGGAAAGGCATCAAGGGCTTTTTCCCATGGTATATCAATCTGTACAGAGGTCGAAAGTGGTACACCAAGACTGCACTCGGGATTATGTCCTTCATAGTGTTCGTCTTTTTGTATCTTGGCATGGTCGACATCAACTTCCTTTGGCTGTTCGGTAAGTCTCCGGGCTTCTCTGAGATAGTGACACCACCGAAGAACGCAGGCAGTGAGGTCTACAGCGCTGACAGTGTGCTGCTTGGCCGCTATCTTAAGGAGAATCGTATCCCAGTGCGTTACAACGAGATAACTCCCGACTTCTGGCACGCCCTCATAGATACCGAGGACGAACGCTTCTACGAGCACCACGGCATCGACTTCCAGGGAATAGGCGGTGCTGTAAAGGACGCATTGACACACAACGGCGCCCGTGGTGCTTCTACTATCACCCAGCAGCTCGCCAAGAACCTTTTTCAGGTCCGTAAGGGTAACTCGCAAGGTCTCTTCGGGCGCATTCCGGGTATCAAACTGATAGTCGACAAGAGCAAGGAGTGGATTATCGCCATCAAACTGGAGCTCATTTACAGTAAAGATGCCATACTGACGATGTACGCAAACACCGTCGATTTCGGCAACAACGCATTCGGAATAAAGACCGCAGCAAAGACTTACTTCAACACGACACCTGACAAGCTGACTCCAGAGCAGGCTGCCACGCTTGTCGGAATGCTGAAAGCGACGAGCTACTACAATCCTATCACCAAGCCGCAGAACGCTATCAAGCGCCGCAACCAGGTACTTAACAACATGCGTGACCATGGTCATCTGAGCGCTATCGCCTGCGATTCGCTCCGCAAAAAGCCTTTAGAGCTCGATGTGCAGCAAGTGCAGCAAGACCAGGGACAGGCAAAATACTTCCGTGAAGCTGTTGCCAAGTTCCTCAAGCAGCGCCCGGAGCTCGAAGGCTATGACCTTTACAGCAGTGGACTTCGCATCTACACGACCATAGACACACGTCTTCAGAAGTATGCCGAAGAAGCAGCCATCAAGCAGATGCGTGTCGTCCAGCGCAACTTCGACAACAACTGGGGCAACGACGACCCATGGCGTGATGAGAAGGGACAAATCATTCCGAACTTCATCGAAGGCATTGCCCAGCGTCTACCGTGCTACAAGGCATTGCAGGCGAAGTACCCCAACCACCCCGACAGTGTCGACTTCTACATGAACCAGAAACATCCTGTTCGTCTGTTCGACTATGAAAAGGGGCACATCACAAAGGAAATGTCGTCCATGGACTCAATAAGGTACATGGTACACTTCATGCATACCGCCTTCATAGCTATAGAACCACAGACAGGAGCAGTGAAGGCTTGGGTCGGCGACATCGACTTCGACACATGGAACTACGACAAGGTGACAGCCGAAAGACAGCCGGGCTCAACCTTCAAGTTGTTTGTCTACACCGAGGCAATCGACCAGGGACTCGTGCCATGTGACAAGCGCCGTGACGAATACTTCAGTATGCAGGTCATGAACGACGACACGCACGAGATGGAAACATGGGCACCAACCAACGCCAACGGCTATTTCACCGGCGACTCTATACCTCTGAAGAGCGCATTTGCCCAGAGTATCAACTCTGTAGCAGCCCGTCTCGGTCAGGAAGTAGGTATAAAGAACGTCATATCCATGGCTCAGAAAATGGGCATAAAGAGTCCGTTGAAGGACAAGCCGGCACTGGCTCTCGGCTCAAGCGACGTCAATCTGCTCGAACTTGTTGGGGCATACTGTACCATTGCTAACGAAGGCCGCCACCACGACCCAATCCTAGTAACGAAAGTTGTTGACGATGAGGGCAACGTTCTTTACGAAGCGCCAAACGACGACAATGAGGCTGTGTCCGAGCGCACAGCATTCCTGATGCAGGAAATGCTCAAAGGAACACTCACGGAGCCAGGCGGAACATCGCAGCCACTCAACAGCTACATAACCCGCGACACCGACTGGGGTGGCAAGACCGGAACATCCAACAACCACTCTGACGCCTGGTTCGTCGGAGTTAGCCCTAACCTGGTCTGCGGAGCATGGGTCGGCGGCGAGTACCGGTGCATCCACTTCCGATACGGAAAGATGGGACAAGGCTCGCGTGCCGCGCTTCCTGTGGTAGGAAACTTCATCAAGGAGGTGTGGAAAGACCCACGCTTCAACCGCTATCACGCCAGATGGCCTGAGAACGATGAAGTTGAGAAGAGTCTGTACGAGTGTCAAAGCTATTGGGTTAAGCCTAAGAAGAATGTCGACACAATATATATAAACCGTGACAACTCCAACGGAAGAGGTTACGATGATAACGACGATGACAACGATGTGGATAATCTTATGGACGAAGCCAACGACTTAGTGAACGATGTTGTCGACCACGCAGCCCGGCAGTCGGGCCATAAGAACGATGAAAGCAGTACTTCGTCGCACAAGACATCAAAGCAGAACAATACCAACCGCCGTTCGTCACGGCACTCATCGTCATCCGAAAGTGAAACAAATCTATAATGCCGACACAGACAGAACAGATAGATCTCGACAATCCGGAGCTGCAACAGGCTCTCCAAATAATAAAGTTCACCCATAACAGCCTATTCCTGACGGGAAAGGCAGGTACGGGCAAGTCGACGTTTCTGCGCTACATATCGACAAATACAAAAAAGAAGAACATCATACTGGCGCCCACCGGTATTGCCGCAATCAATGCCGGAGGCTCCACTTTGCACTCTTTCTTCAAGCTTCCGTTCCACCCTCTCATCCCGACAGATACACAATACTCCATCAGACATCTTCGCGAGACTCTCAAATACAACTCCGAGAAGATAAAACTGTTGAAGGAAGTCGAGCTGATAATTATCGATGAGATAAGCATGGTGCGTCCCGACATCATCGATTTCATTGACAAAGTGCTGCGCGTCTATTGCCGGCGGATGCGCGAACCTTTCGGAGGGAAGCAGATGTTGTTCATTGGCGACATCTATCAGTTGGAGCCCGTGCTGAAGGAAGACGACCGCAACCTTCTCCACCCCTTTTATCCCAGCGGTTATTTCTTTGACGCACACGTCTTCCGGACGTTCCCACTTGTAAGCATTGAACTTCGGAAGGTCTACCGTCAAAGCGACCCTACATTCATATCCATACTCGACGACATACGCACGAACCATGTCAGCGACCGCGATTTGAGCATGCTCAACCAGCGAGTGGGCGCCGATATCAATGCCGACGACAACATTTCTATTACACTCTCTACCCGACGGGACACTGTCGACTTCATAAACCAGCAGGAACTGGACAAGCTTGACGGCGAGCCATACACCTCTGTGGGCGTCATCAAGGGCGAATTCCCCGACAGCGCGTTGCCTACGCCGATCGAATTGGAACTGAAACCGGGCTGTCATGTCATGTTCATAAAGAACGACCCGGAGCACCGGTGGGTCAACGGAACGCTGGGTGTCGTCTCAGCGATTGACGAAGAGTCGGAGGTTATAAGCGTTGTAACGGAGGAAAGCAAAGAATACGATGTCGAAAAGGATATGTGGGAGAACGTGCGCTACCGCTTCAACGAAACCGAAAAGAAGATTGAAGAGGAGCAAATTGGCACCTACGTGCAGTTTCCACTGCGCCTTGCATGGGCGATAACGGTGCATAAGAGCCAGGGGCTAACGTTCAACCGTGTGAAAATCGACTTCACCGGTGGTGTCTTTGCAGGCGGCCAGACTTACGTTGCACTATCCCGCTGCACATCGCTGAACGGTATTTCGCTGAAGGAGCCAGTTCGCCGCAACGACATATTCGTACGCTCTGAGGTTGTGAGGTTCGCCCGCCACTACAACGACAACAATACTATAAAGGGCGCCCTGCAACGTAGCAAGGCAGATAAGGAATACTCCGATGCCATCGAAGCTTTCGACAAAGGTGACTTCGATGCGTTCCTTAACAGTTTCTTCCTTGCCATCCACAGCCGTTATGACATTGAGAAACCTGTTGTGAAACGGTATATCCGCCGCAAACTGAATGTCATCAACGATTTGAAGACTCAAAACGAGGAACTGAAAAAGAAACAGGAAGAGCAGAAGGACTTCCTCAAGAAACTCTCAGCCGAGTATTCTCTGATGGGCAAGGACTGTGAAAAGGAAGGCATGGATGCCGCCGCCCAAAGCAACTACGAGAAGGCTTTGCAGCTCGACCCGGACAATAAGCTTGCTCAAAGGAGGCTGAAAAGGCTTATTGGAAAGAAGTAGTAAGTCAACAAAATTAGGATCTTCCAACATTTGGAGGGATAAACAACAAATGCTACAATAACCTCGACGATGCGCGGAGTAGGGACTCGATAGATACATTACGAGTTTGTGGATGCCATCATTACAAATGTCGGACAAGCCATTAGTATATCATTTGTTGTCAATATTTTTCCAATCATCATTTCATTGAAATCATCTTTGCAACTAATTGATTGTCAATGCCTTCACAAAAGCATAGGTTTTAGCTTGCAAAACCTATGCTTTTACACTCTGAAAGATAAGCTCTTGCAATGCCAAAGGTCAAGTTTTGAAAGCCAAAAGCTCAACTATTGTTTTGCTGTAAAATAGTTTCAATAAAACCAATCTTATAAGAACGGCTTCTTAAAACGAATATTGGAAACCAATGGATGCATACTCCTTGAATTGCCAATAGCCGTGATGGCCGTCCCGTTGGGCACCGTCGTCAAAGCGAGGATATACAAACAGCTGAGCACTAATCCAACGGTTGAACTTGAAGACGAATGTATTCTCCCATTCAAGTTCGGCACGCTCGTAGCTCGTATATCCGTAGAGGCGCGTCTTCCATTGCAGCATCTCCATCAACTGCCATGTCAAATCGATTGTAAACTCAGAACCGAAGTCGTTCAGGACATGATGCCCCGCGTCTATTCCCAGACGTTCACTTAGCTCAACAAGCCTCGTGTACTTCAGGTTGTACGCCAATGGAGCCAGATGAATAGTCCCCTTGAGACGCCCGTGTATCCAGTCGACGTTGTAATCCATACCGAGTGAGAGGTTAACGTTCAGCGGAGCGAGGAAGTCGGAGTACAAAGTAGGGTCGTTCGACTTGTAGCTGTGGGTGAATTGGGAGTATGCCAGGAACTGAAGTGTATAGTACCACCTCTTCGAAGCTTGAATACCGAGTTTCGACGTGATACGGAAGAGGTCCTCAGTGGTCTTGAAATTGTGGAGAGAATCGGAGCGCGCACTCTGCAATCCGAAACGCATCTCAAGTTTGTTTTCCCACTTCAGCTTCTGTTTGTTGTTGTAGTTAGCCTCCATCGTTACCGAGGCAAGAGCCGAGTAGTTGCTTTCGCCACCCTTGTACCAGTTGCCTGAGACGTAGTTCTGCATGAACTGAAGCAAGTAGTCGCCATTGTACGTCCAGAAGTTAGGCTTCTTCAGCAATACTGTCACGGGGGTATGCTCCGGCTCAATAGGCACTGGGGCGACATGGTCGGAGAGGTCCTCCTGCCGGGTTATAGGCTGTTGTGGCTCAGTGTATTGCTCGTCCTCGGGCTCAATTTGGGCATCTGTCTGCTCTACCAGTTCCGGATGGAAGAGGTAAACGTTCAGCAGTTGCCTGTCGGCAAACGACAACGAGTCACCAACGGACAGAGCCCTGTGCGGAATATCTTTATAAAATGTGGGTGGAAGGAAAAGCCGTGGTGAAGAAGTAAAGTCGGATGGCTGTGCCTTAGAGCCGTAAATACTGTCATGAAGGGCTTTAAGGGAGTCACGATATTGCTCTACTACGGGATTGGAATCACGTCCCCCAAATGTGCCGCGGCGCAAAAACCGGCGTGGCAATTGAGCTTGTGTACCAAGGACGAGTACCAAAAGAAATGTCAATATAGTGAGACAACGCTTCTTCATTGTTGTGCAAAGGTAATTGTATTTGCCCGAAAAAACAAATAAATGGTGCAACTTTAAAATTTTATGCTTTCTTTTTAGTAACTTTGCAACCGTATCACACAATACAAAGATGAGAAAAAGCATTACCATTATAATATTGTTCCTGTTGGCAACGACGGGAATGAATGCGCAAATAGTTACAAAAGCCAACAAGGGAAAGATAGCGAGCGACATAAAGGAAGGCGTGAACAATGCCATCGAAACGCTCAACCAGCACTCGCATCCTACAGGTGAGCATGAGCTGTGGGACGGCTATATTGCTCCGAAAGTGGGACTTGGAATTTCCTCTCTGCCTGGTGCAGGAGGGCGTCCGGAGCTCGGTTTCGTCGGTGGTGTATATGTAGAGGTGTTCGTTGCCAAAAATTTGGGCTTGTCAATGGAATTGACCTATCAGCACCAAGGTGCCAACAGGGTCCGTTATTCTGAATATGCCGCAATCGCAAATGCCGATGGCGAAATTGTTGACCATACCGTCAACACGGCACGATACTACTATAATCTGGATTATATCAACACCTACTATCTCATACACTGGTATCCGTGGCCGACACGCCCGATAAGTTTCTACACGGGATTGCAGCTCTCAAGGCTCGTCAATGCCAAGAGCGAAGTCAAGGGTTCATCAACTGCCGACATCAAGGACAGGCTCCATAAGGGTGAGCTCAACATACCTATTGGCGTTTCTTGGGAGGTCGGTCAGTGGGAGTTTGACGCCCGATACTTCTTCTCTCCACGAGAGATTGCAAAGACACGGCAGGCAAAAGCCATCCTCGGAAACGCCCGCAACATGTCGCTTTCGCTGACAGTAGCTTATAGAATACGGATATTCTGATGAAAAGGTTACGCTTCTTACTTGCATTATTTATTTTATTACCTGTCATCGCCGAAGCCGAAGTATCTGAGATTGATACGGCAAAGGCAAATCTGTTTCCCGTCGACGACGAGGATGCAGGCACTGTTGAGACTGTCGTGAAGGACAAGAATATTCCTTCGCGATGGGGCTATTCCGTTTTCGTTTCTCCGGGAAAGGTGCTAGGACTTGACGAATGGGCCCGTAAATGGATCGTCAAGGACAACACAACATCTGTTGCCGCTGAGCTCAGATATACTCCGCAGCCTGAGGACGGCAATCTTTTCGCAGAGGATTATAACTACCCTACTTTCTCGATTGGTTTCCGATACAGTTTCAATCATGGAACTGAACTGACACGAGTTACCGACGAATACAATTCCATTCTTGGCGACGTGGCTACCATCTACGGCAAATTCTCTCGCCCGATTTGGAGGACAAAGCACTTTGAGTTTGCTTATTATCTTGGCACGGGTATCGGCTACAGCCACAAGAAATACAATAAAACAGACGAAGTGAACAACGAGTTCATCGGCTCTATATGGAATATATACTTCACCGCGGGACTTTCGGCAATGTACAAGATTGACCGCGAGTGGGCTATAGTTGGCGGAGTCGACTTCAGTCACCATAGTAATGGCGCACTGTATCGCCCTAACAAAGGCACGAATGCCCTCGGTCCGTTCATCGGTATGGCCTATACGCCAAATTCAAATAAGCAGAAAACGGAACAGGTGGCAGAGTCGTCACAAGCTAAAGGAAAGGGATACAGGAAGGGTTTCTACCTTGAGCTTAGCGCAGGACTTGGCGCCAAGACTCTGCTTGAGGACTGGTTCATAACTCAGAACTACTCCAAGCCGACCGATCCGAAGTACCACACGACCAAGTTCTCTGTTTATGGAGCGTTCAGTTTTCAGACGGACTTACTCTATAGGTACGCTCGCCGCTGGGCATCGGGTATCGGCTTCGATGTGTTCTATGGCGATTATAATGAGAAGCTGAAAACTATTGACAAGCAGATGAAGTACCGCGACGAGACGCACAGTCCCTGGTCGATTGGCATAGCTGCCAAACACGAAATCTATTTTGGACAGTTGTCGGTGAGATGCGGTATCGGTTACTACCTGTATCGTAACATGGGGTATTGGGCTCAACAAGAGGAAAAACGCTATTATGAGCGTGTCGGACTCTTCTACTCATTCAAAAAACTTGGCAATGCCAGCCTTGGCTTCAGCGTGAACGCACACCTCACCAAGGCGGACTTTACCGAATTGCAAATCAGTTACCCTATAAATCTCTGATAAAAGCGTGGCAACTGAAAGGGCAGGACTTCCCTACCCTATTTCAATTTGTATTCTTCAACATCGCGGAAACCGTTGAGGAAGTCGCGAGCAAGCATACGTTTCTTACCCGAAAGCTGGAGCTCAAGGATTTCAAGCTTATTGTCCGAGGCGTTTACAAAGAGTTTATTGCGCTCCACGGTAAACGTTCCGGGCTCTCCATTTGCAGCTGTTGACGTTTTTGCCGACTTGAAAATCTTCATCGTCAGAGCATTCTTTTCCTTTGCTCCGTCAACTCTTACCATATCAGACCATGCGCCTGGATATGGACTCAGGCCTCTTATGAAATCGTAAACTTTCTTAGCGGGACTCTGCCAGTCGATGTGGCATGTCTCCTTGAATATCTTTGGAGCAGGTTTCAAGTCCGAATCATCTTCCGGTTGGGCTATGCTTTCAATCTCGCCGTTGCCCTCTATGAGCTTGTCTATAGTCTCCTCGGCAGCCTCAGCTCCTAGTTTCATAAGACCGTCATAGACGTATTCGACATCAGCATCATCAGGAATCGGGAATGGTTTCTGAAGAATTATCCTGCCGGTGTCAATATCCTTGTCGAGGAAGAAAGTCGTAACGCCGGTCTCTGTCTCTCCGTTTATGACCGCCCAGTTTATCGGAGCGGCACCTCGATACTGTGGAAGCAAGGCAGCATGGACGTTGAATGTACCGTAGCGGGGCATCGACCAAACGACTTCCGGCAGCATACGGAATGCGACAACGACCTGTAAGTCGGCTTTGTAGCTTGCAAGTTCGTTCACGAAAGCCTCATCCTTCATCTTTACCGGTTGAAGAACGGGCAGATTGTGGGCAACTGCATACTGTTTGACAGCCGAGGGTTGGAGTCTGTCTTGATGGCGTCCGACGGGTTTGTCGGGCTGAGTCACGACGGCGACAACATTGTATCCGCCTTCTATAAGTGTACTTAGCGTGCCGACAGCGAACTCCGGCGTGCCCATGAATATTATCCTTAAGTCTTTCTTTTCCATTACGTTTGTTTTTTAAAAGCCTTCACAACGTGAAGACATACCTAACCGCTACTGCATCTGCACATGGGCGAAGCTACTCCTCACTCATATCGGCGACAATCTGACGGTAGGTGGAATAAATATGTGTACGGGTTATATAGCCCTTCAGACATTCGTTTTCGTCGAGAACAGGGAGCATCTGGGCATTCGTCTTCTCAAACTTCTTCATGACTTCTTCGGCATTATCGTTGACATGAAGTATTGCTGCCGGAGGTGTCATCAATTGCGAGACGCGGAACCGATGGTATAGTTCTGTACGGAAAATGACGTGTCTTATCTTCGTGATGTCAATCTCGCCAAGCAGGTGCTTAGCATCGTCGAGAACGGGAATGTACGATGTACGGCTTCGACTGATTGCGTGAACGAGCTCACCCATCTCCATATCGGGATGCACGGCGGTGTAGTCCTTGTCAATAAGACTATCGAGGGACATCAGCGTAAGAACTGATTTGTCGGTGTGGTGGGTGATGAGTTTGCCCTCATGAGCAAGCCGGATGGCATAGATACTGTGCTTCTCGAAAATGGAGATGGTAAGGTATGCCGATATGGCTACTATAATAAGAGGTATGAAGAGTTGGTATCCACCGGTCAGTTCAGCTATAAGGAAGATACCCGTTAAGGGCGCATGCATGACTGCCGCCATAACTCCAGCCATGCCATAGAGGGTGAAGTTCTTCTCCGGAATGTACACTCCGATTTGGTACATGTTCCAAAAACGTGAGAAGAAGAAGCCTCCGAAGCCACCAATAAACAGTGAAGGTGCGAACGTACCGCCACATCCTCCGGCCCCGTTTGTAGCACTTGTGGCAAAGACCTTTGTCATCATGACAAGTCCGACATAAACAATTAGCAAGTCGCTGTTGCCCGCGAACATCGAGCCTTGCATCACATGGCCCCAGTCAGCAGGTGTTTTACCACCGATAAAGTAAGCCAGTGAATTGTAACCTTCACCATACAGTGACGGGAAAAAGAAAATTAACGTTGACAGAACCAAACCGCCGGCAAGCAGTTTGATATACGGATGATTCGACAGCTTTGCGAAACCGCTTTCGCACCAGGTCATTACACGCATGAAGTAGAGCCCCAGGAAACCGCAGAAGATACCAAGCAGTATCACAGCCGGTACGCGGTCGAGTTCCCAAGCACCATCCATGTGGAAGACAAACAATGATGCATCGCCCGTGAAAAGGCTTGAGAAGCACGTCGCCGTGACACTTGATATCATGATAGGAAGAAGCGATCCCATCGTCAAATCGACCATAAGGACTTCCAAGGTGAACACAAGTCCGGCTATAGGGGCCTTGAATATGCCCGCAATAGCCGCCGTAGCGCCACAACCGACAAGCAGCATCATGGTCTTGTTGTCAAGGTGGAATATCTGTCCTAAGCGTGAACCGATGGCGGAACCAGTAAGAACGATAGGAGCCTCAGCACCCACAGAACCACCAAAGCCAATGGTTATGGCAGATGCAATGACAGATGACCAGCAGTTGTGGGCCTTCAATCGACTCTGCTTAGTTGAGATTGCGTAAAGCACACGGGTGATTCCGTGAGATATATTGTCTTTAACAATGTACTTGATGAACAGCGACGTGAGCCATATTCCTACTATTGGGAAGACGAGGAAGAGCCAGTTGAGACGGTCAACGGCAAATCCCGAGACCAGCAAAATCTGTATTTGGTGTATCAGCCAGTGCAGAACGTAAGCGGCAACAGCAGCCAGGAAGCCCACGACGAACGCCAACACCAACACGAACTGATTGTCGCTGATGTGCTTCACACGCCACTCTATAAAGCGGTCGAGCAAACTCTGCCGTTCCTCAGGTATATTAATGTTTATCGCTGCTGCATTCATTTGAACTGCACCTTTCTACTTTCGAATTACAGACACTTCGCCGTCAGCCTTCAGCTTGATAATACTTGAAGGCTTGTGTGGCTTCTTTTCGTTGCGTCGACTTTCACAAACGTAGTCTACAGCATCAAGTATTAACGGGTCAATGTCGCAATAATTCTGTGCGGCGGGGTGTCCGCTGATATTCGCACTGGTAGATACTATCGCCTTCTGGAAGCGGAAGCAGAGTTCATGGGAGAACTCCTCGTTTGTTATTCTTATACCAATGCTGCCGTCATCGGCAATCAGATTGGGTGCGAGATTTACCGCATTATCGAGTATTATAGTAGTTGGCTTGGTCACAGAGTCTATCAAGTCCCACGCAACACTTGGCACATTGCGCACGTAACGCTGCAAACGGGCATCGGAATCGACAAGGCAGATGAGAGCCTTGGAGTCGTCCCGACGCTTTATCTTGTATATTCTGTCGACTGCTTCGGCATTGGTGGCATCGCAGCCAATCCCCCAGACGGTGTCCGTAGGATAGAGAATGACTCCGCCACGACGCATGCATTCAATGGCACGCTTGATGTCTTCTTCCTGTTTCACTATGCTTTTCTCCTTACTAAAAATAAAGATGACACCTTCGGATTTCATCAATTCTCATCATATTGTTATCGTGTCATCCCAAGTTTGAACACAAAGGTAAACCAAAAAGGGGAAAGAACAAAACTTTCCCCTTTTTATTTTACGTTATCGTTTGCGAATTAAACCTATATCAAAAACAGGCATCCGCATACAATGTTTACAAATCCCAGCCTATTGCCGATGCTCCGAGGACAGCGGCACTGGCATCGTCGAGGGTACTAACGAGGAATTTAGCCTTGCCACGGAAAATGCTCATGACATGATTGTTGTACTCTTTCTCAATTGGCTTCATAAGCAAGTCGCCTGCCTTTGTAAGTCCACCAAAGAAGATGAAAGCCTCCGGCGAAATGAAAGTGGCGAAGTCTGCGCACGCGTCACCAAGCATTTTGCCCGTGAACTCATATACTCGCTTTGCAAGAGGGTCGCCCTTTGCGGCAGCAAGACTTACGTCAAGCGATGTTATCTTCTCAGAGTCGAGATTACGGAGGATGCTTTCCTCAGTGCTCTCGATGAGGAATTCGCGTGCTGTGCGAGCCACACCCGTTGCCGAGCAGTAGGCTTCAAGACAGCCATTACGTCCACAACCGCAAGAGCGTCCGTTCTCGCGTACCATCGTAACGTGTCCCAACTCGCCTGCGAAACCATCGCATCCATATACCAGCTGACCGTTGACAACGATACCGGAGCCCACTCCCGTGCCGAGGGTAAGCATGATGAAGTTTTTCATTCCACGTGCTACGCCATACTGCATCTCGCCGATTGCAGCTGCATTAGCGTCATTAGTGATACCTACAGGGATACCAAGCTGACCCGAGAACATCTGTGCCAGCGGAACGATAGAGTCGTGAGCCCATACCAAGTTAGGCGCAAACTCGATGGTTCCCTTATAGAAGTTCGCGTTAGGAGCTCCTATACCCATAGCCTTAATAGTAGCAATGCCGCCAACTTGCTCAATGATTGGCCGCAAAGACTTTACACCGGCATCGACGAAATCTTCAACTTTCGTGTACTGTTGTGTCTTTATTGCACTTGTGGCAAGTATCTCACCACGCTGATTCACAATACCAAATACGGAGTTTGTACCTCCCAGGTCCAATCCGATTACATACAGTTTTGGCTGTTGTTCTTCCATTGATAAATAGACTTTAGTTAGAAATTATCATGACGCAAAGATATTAATTTTTGCTGACGTAACAAAGTTTTGCACGTGAAATTTGCTTATTTCACATATTTTTCGCAATTTTGCACATCAAATTATGAACACGTTGCTATCTTCAAACTGGCCTATTGATATTCTTGAACTTATCATCAAGGGAATGATAATAGGTATGGCGGCATCGGCACCGATGGGACCTGTGGGCATACTCTGCGTTCAACGGACTCAGAAGAAAGGCCGTTGGTACGGCTTTGTCACGGGTGTTGGGGCTGCTTGCAGCGACCTTATCTATGCCATTATCACTGGTATTGGCATCAGTTTCATACTCGACTTCATCAACAACCCTGCCTATAAGTTCTACTTTCAGCTTGCAGGCGGACTCATGTTGCTTGGTTTCGGACTCTACAGCATGCTCAACAATCCGCTCAGAAATGCCCGCGAAGGTGGGCAAAAGAGCAAAGGGACACTCTGGTACAACTGTTGGACAGGCTTTCTGATAACCTTCAGCAACCCGCTTATTGTACTGCTGTTCATGGCTTTGTTCAGCATGCTGAACTTTGTAACGCCCGACCATCCTCTCGCCATGTGCATAGGCTACGCCAGTATCATATCCGGAGCACTGCTTTGGTGGTACGGTCTGACTTGGCTTATTGACAAAGTGCGTGAGAAATGGGACGAGCAAGGAGTCGTAATCATCAACCGCATCATCGGTGCTCTGGTCATAATATTCAGTATTATAACCCTTATTGGCACCATATTCAACATCTATTTATTACCGATAAATGTTCATTGCTAAGAAATTAAAGAAAGAAAACATCGTAGAATATCTGCTTTACATGTGGCAGATAGAGGATATTATTCGCGCATACGGCTGTTCTCTGCCCGTGATAGAGAAGAACTACATCAGCAAATTCGACTATTCTGACGACCAGAAGGCTGACGAAGCCGACTGGTTCGGCAACCTTATCCGCATGATGAACTCCGAAGGAAAGCGCGAGCAGGGACATCTTGACATTAATAATATTGTATTGAAGGACTTGAACGAGCTCCACAACGCCCTTCTCAATTCAAACAATTATCCCTTCTACAACGCCGAATACTACAAGGTTCTGCCTTTCATAGTAGAGATAAGGAACAGGAACCGGCAGGCGGAGAAGCGCATCCGCGAAGAGGGAAGTACCGAAAAGCCTGCCATCGACGCAAGTGAGGACAAGAGCGAGATAGAGACCTGCCTCGAAGTACTTTACGGAATAATGCTCCTGAGGATGCAAAACAAGAAGATTTCGCCCGAAACCGAGAACGCCGTCAAGGAGATAACGACCTTCGTCGGCATGCTTTCCGACTACTATCAGCAGGACAAGGAGGGCAAGCTAAAGGGCCTCGAGCAGGCGTAAGGCACATTTTTCACGAACTAACAAACTTCATAATTATGAATATTTTAGTAACAGGCGCCAACGGACAGTTGGGCAACGAGATGCAAATCGTCTCGAAGAACAGCAAGGACAACTATATCTTCACTGATGTCTGTGAAGGTTACAAAAAGTTGGACATCACCGACATCGATGCCATTCGCGAGGAAGTGAAAGCCAACGACATACAGTGCATCATCAATTGCGCTGCATGGACGAACGTCGACAAGGCAGAAACGGCGGGCGAAATTGTCGAAACGCTCAACGCCAAGGCACCGGAGAACCTGGCAAAGGTCATGAAAGAGGTTGGCGGACTGCTCGTTCACATCTCGACCGACTATGTTTTCGGCGGCGACCCGTACAATACACCATGCCGAGAGGACCAGAAAGGCACACCGACGGGTGTCTACGGACTGACAAAACTGCACGGTGAGCAACTCATTCAGGCAACAGGCGTAAAGTATATCATACTCCGTACCGCTTGGCTTTATTCCGAATTCGGTCACAATTTCGTAAAAACGATGCTCAACCTGACAGCCACGAAGCCACAGCTGAAGGTCGTTTTCGACCAGACAGGTACTCCTACATACGCCGGCGACCTTGCCAACGCCATCTTCGACATAGTGGAGAACCGCAAGTACGACGGCAACGAGGGCATTTACCACTTCTCCAACGAAGGCGTTTGCTCATGGTATGACTTCACGAAGAAGATTGCAGAGCTTGCCGGTCACACCGATTGCGACATCGAACCATGCCACAGCGACGAGTTCCCGTCACCCGTCAAGCGCCCGGCATACAGTGTTCTCGACAAGACAAAGATAAAGAACACGTTCGGAATAAAGATTCCTTACTGGGTCGACTCACTCAAAAAGTGCGAGGAAACGCTGCTGAAGAATAAATAATATGAACGAGAAAGAAATACAACGGAGGCGTACATTCGCCATCATCTCACACCCTGACGCCGGTAAGACAACCCTGACTGAGAAGTTCCTGCTCTTCGGCGGACAGATACAGGTTGCCGGAGCGGTCAAGAACAACAAAATCCGTAAGACGGCAACGTCCGACTGGATGGACATCGAGAAGCAACGTGGAATATCGGTCTCGACGTCCGTCATGGAATTCGACTACCTGCCTGAGGGACACACGGGTGAACCGTACAAGGTCAACATCCTTGATACTCCGGGTCACCAGGACTTCGCCGAGGATACCTACCGCACACTGACAGCCGTCGACTCGGCAATTATAGTCGTCGACTCGGCTAAAGGTGTTGAGGCTCAGACACGTAAATTGATGGAGGTTTGCCGCATGCGCAACACGCCGGTAATCATCTTCATCAACAAGATGGACCGTGAAGGCCGCGACCCTTTCGACCTTCTTGACGAGCTGGAGCAGGAGTTGAAGATTAAGGTCCGCCCTCTTTCGTGGCCCATCAACCAAGGTTTCCACTTCAAGGGAGTATACAATATTTATGAGAACCAGCTCAATCTCTTCACGCCAGACAAGCAACGCGTGACGCAAAAGGTAGCCGTCGATGTCAACTCGGCAGACTTGGATGCGCACATCGGTGAGGATGACGCCGCAAAACTTCGTGAAGACTTGGAGCTGGTCAATGGTGTTTACCCCGAATTCAACGTCGAGGAATACCGTAACGCTGAGGTCGCGCCGGTCTTCTTTGGTTCCGCGCTCAACAACTTTGGTGTTCAGGAACTGCTGAACTGTTTCGTTGAGATTGCGCCAAGTCCACGTCCGGTAAAGGCAGAGGAACGTATTGTGGAACCGACGGAGCCGAAATTCACTGGATTTGTTTTCAAAATAACAGCCAACATAGACCCGAACCACCGTTCCTGCATAGCTTTCTGCAAGGTATGCTCTGGCAAATTCGTCCGCAACACGCCTTACCTGCACATCCGTTTGGGCAAAACGGTGCGCTTTTCGTCGCCTACTCAGTTCATGGCACAGCGCAAGAGCACCATCGACGAGGCTTATCCAGGCGACATCGTTGGTCTTCCCGACAACGGAATCTTCAAGATTGGCGACACGCTGACCGAAGGTGAGCGACTCCACTTCCGTGGATTGCCGTCCTTCTCGCCAGAGTTATTCAAGTATATCGAGAATGACGACCCAATGAAGTCTAAGCAGTTCCAAAAGGGTTTGGAACAGTTGATGAACGAGGGTGTAGCCCAGCTGTTCGTCAACCAGTTCAACAACCGTCGCATCATAGGTACTGTGGGACAGCTTCAGTTTGAAGTCATTCAGTACCGGTTGGAACATGAGTACAACGCAAAATGCCGTTGGGAACCTGTCCACTTGTACAAGGCATGCTGGATTGAGGCCGATGATGCACAGGAACTTGACAACTTCAAGAAGCGCAAGTACCAGTACATAGCCAAGGACACTGAAGGCCGTGATGTATTCCTTGCCGATTCCAGCTACGTTTTGGAAATGGCACAGCAGGATTTCAAGCACATCAAGTTCCACTTCACGTCCGAATTCTAAAGCGGTTGCTTTAGTCGCGAATTTAAGAAAAGTATTTACACAAATATCAAAGCTGTCCTTTTGCGTTGCGAAAGGGCAGCTTTTGCGTTATAAAAGGTCAACTTTAAGCGTTCAATACTTCATCTTTCGCAAGCCCAAAGTTGCCCTTTTGCGGAGCCGCTGATATTCAATGATTTACAGAGAGCAAAGCGACAATAAGCCCGAATGAAAATTATTGACACCACAAACCAAAAATTCCTACTGCATTTAGACATCTATACCTCACACTGCAGGGGCGTCCCTTGTGGGCGCCCGGTCGCCTTGCAAAGGCGAATAATTTATGCCTTTACATTCTCACACCTGTCCAAATGCACCCGGAAACATATATGCCGCTTGTCATTATATCAAAAACACATTCGCTCTTTCAGAGCATATAACCATAAAAAGTTATTTTATTCTAATATTTTTGGCAGTTCCCAAAACTTTCGTAACTTTACAGCGAATAACGAAAACCCTTAAGACGAAAAGCTATGAAAATTGGAATTCCTAAAGAAATCAAAGACAATGAGAACCGTGTTGGTATGACCCCAGCAGGCGTCAGTGAACTTATCAAGCACGGGCACACCGTCTATGTACAGCACACGGCAGGCGAAGGCAGTGGCTTCAGCGATGAGAAATACGTTGAAGTGGGTGCCGAAATCCTTCCGACAATTGAGGATGTGTATGCTCAAAGCGAAATGATTGTAAAGGTGAAGGAGCCTATCGAGCCTGAATATGCCCTCATCCGCAAGGGTCAGGTGGTGTTCACCTACTTCCACTTTGCATCCGACCGTCCGCTGACAGATGCGATGCTCAAGAGCGGAGCTACCTGCATAGCATACGAGACGGTGCAGAAGGCCGACAGGAGTCTGCCGTTGCTCGCCCCGATGAGTGAAGTGGCAGGCCGCATGGCAGCGCAGAACGGCGCCTACTATCTGCAAAAGACGAAAGGCGGCAAAGGCAAACTGATTGGTGGTGTGCCAGGTGTGAAAGCAGCAAAAGTCCTCGTCCTCGGTGGCGGAACAGTCGGAGAGGCTGCTGCAAGGGTTGCTGCCGGAATGGGAGCTGACGTCACAATAACTGACATCTCACTGCCACGGCTGCGTCAACTCGAAATGGAACTGCCGGCAAACGTGCACACTCTGTATTCTTCTACACATAATATAATAAAGGAACTGCCTGATACCGACATCGTAATCGGTTCTGTTCTCGTTCCGGGTGATGCAACTCCAAAGCTCATAACCCGCGACATGCTGAAGCTGATGGAGCCAGGTACGGTTCTCGTCGACGTAGCCATCGACCAGGGCGGATGCTTCGAGACATCGCACGCAACGACACATACCGACCCTGTATACACCATCGACGGTATCGTCCACTATGCCGTGGCCAACATTCCGGGAGCTGTGCCGAACACATCGACAACCGCTCTGACGCATGCGACACTCGGCTATGCTGTCGCTCTTGCCGACAAGGGTTGGAAGAAGGCCGTCGAGGACGACCCGGCACTTGCAAAGGGTGTCAATATGGTTGACGGAAAGGTGACCTTCGAGGCTGTTGCCAAGGTATGGGACCTGCCGTACACGCCATTGGAAGAAGTACTGTAAAGGTGCAGAGATAAGATATTAACAGAAAAAACCTCCCCTTCTGGGGAGGCTTTTTAGCTCTGTAAACTCATAAAAGTATAGACGCAGCCTACTTTCTGCCGCATCGGTAAATTTTAATAGTATAATAAAAGCCTACTATTATTATAAGGAGTATCAATGCATAAACAATTGCCTGAAACAGTGGAACATACTGGGCAACGGCTATGTCGACATAAAACAGTAGCAACATGGCGAGGAAATTGGTCCACGCAAGCATGCCGTCGATGTACGGAATTGCCTCGGGTTCGTGCTTGACCTTGAACGGAAGGTTCACAGCATGGTGCTTTTCGCTCCATACCATCAATGCATAGATGACCACAGAAAGTCCAGCCAGCAACAGTATCATCCATGTCTGACCGTACGAATCCATTGTTCCGTCAGCACGCCAATGCGCCGGAATGGCTATCATATCCGTTGAAAAATAGAACACGAGAGATACTATAACATTGGTCAATATTATCAGAAACGATAAAATATCGAGTAACTTTTTCATTATTTAAGGCTTAATTAAGTTAATGCATGTGCAAAGTTAGCAAAAAACTTTGAAATAATAAGTTGTTAAGCGATTAAAAACAATAAATCAAACGTATGAAACAGTTTAATATTTTGGCAGTTTCGCAACTTTCTCGTAACTTTGCACTAAATCATAAATATCGACAGACAGAACAAATGAAAATACGAATTCTGACACTATTCACACTCTTGGTGTTCGCAATTCCTGCACTACCGCAGATGATGGTTACTCATCCGTGGAGCGGAAAGCGTGTAGCATACTTCGGAGACTCCATCACTGACCCTAAGAACAAGGCTTCGAAGCAGAAGTATTGGAACTTTCTGCAAGAGTGGCTGGGCATCACCCCGTATGTCTACGGGCGTAGCGGAAGACAGTGGAACGATATTCCACGGCAGGCCGACTTGCTGCAAAAGGAGCATGGCGACGACTTTGACGCCATCATGATATTCATGGGGACGAACGATTTCAATGCCGGCGTGCCCGTGGGGCAATGGTACACGGAGAAGGTGGAAAAGGTCCTGGCTGCCGTACATGCTCCGAAGGACTCCGTCATGCGTCTTAAGAGGTCGTTTGTGTACTCCGACAGCACTTTCTGCGGGCGCATCAATAAGGCAATGGCTTTGCTTAAGAAGCGCTGGCCTACAAAGCAGATTGTGGTGTTGACGCCTATTCACCGTGCTTACTTTTATGGTAGCGAAACTAACATACAGCCAACTGAAGAATATCAAAATAAGTGTGGCGAATATTTCTCTACCTATGTGGAGAAGGTTAAGGAAGTTTCGAATGTCTGGGCTGTACCGGTCATTGACGTAAATGCGACCAGCGGACTCTATTCGGTGTTCGATGAGACCGCAGTCAACTATCATAACCTCGCCAACGACCGTCTTCACCCTAACGACCATGGACAGATGAGACTGGCTCGGACACTGGAGTATCAGCTTCTTGCGCTTCCATGCGTTTTCTGAAACATATATAAGATTGCGTTACAACATAGCACAAAGCGTGTAATTTTAAACAGTAAGTTCAATTAAACAGAAACTTCCATGCCGACAAATAAGAACATTGGGATGATAAAAAGGCTATTCGGGATAAACATTCTCTTGTTGGCTGTGTTGCCTTCGTGGTGTCAGCAGATGCTGTCTCTTGACGATTGCCGCGACCTGGCACTGAAAAACAACAAACAGATTACTATTTCCAAGATGCAGGCTGACGTCGCTAAGGATGTCCATCAGGCTGTGAAGACGAAGTTCTTGCCGCGCGTTGACGGTCTCGGAGGCTATCAGCACTTCACCAAGGAGATTTCCTTGCTCAACGACGGACAGAAGGTTGCGCTCAGCAATTTGGGTACAACGGCAACCGGTTCGCTTACAAGTCAGATGTCAAATATAATCTCCGGACTCGTCAGTCAGGGACTCCTGACTCCCGACGCTGCACAGGCGCTGAGCCAGCAGGTGGGAAGCATTACTTCATCGGCTACTACTGCGGGCAACAACATCGGACAAAGCATAACTGACGCGTTCCGTTCCAACACGAAGAATGTGTATGCCGGCAACATAACCGTTACCCAACCGATATACATGGGTGGTGCTATCACGGCTGCAAACCGCATGGCTGCCATCAGTGAAGACCTGGCACGAAACGACATAGAGGCTCGCCGGCAGAATATTCTGTACTCTGTTGACAACGCATACTGGCTCGTCATATCGCTAAAAAACAAGCAGCAGACTGCCGAGGACTATCTCAGTCTGACCAAGAAGCTGGACGACGATTTGGCTAAAATGCTCAAAGAAGGCGTCGCTACACGCTCCGACAAACTGAAAGTCGACGTCAGTGTGAACACGACAGAAATGACTATAAGTCAGCTTAAGAGTGGTGTGAAGGTGGCGAAGATGGCTTTGTGCGAACTCTGCGGGCTCGATATAAACAGCGATATTACGCTTGCTGATGAGGGACAACGAGGTATTCGTACTTCATACGACCTCACTGCGATGACAGACTCTGACTATCACGGTCGTCCTGAGCTTGCAATGATACAGAATACCATAGACATGAGCAAGCAGGCAACGAAACTTGTGCGCTCCGTCTACCTTCCGCACATTGGTCTTACGGGTGGTTTCACGGAGATGAACCCTAATCTTTTCAATGGATTTCAGAAGAAGTTCTCTGGCGTTTGGAACGTTGGTGTTGTCCTGCAAGTCCCAATCTGGAACTGGGGGGAAGGCAAATACAAAGTCAGAGCTTCCAAGACGGTCACGAGTATAGCTGAGTTGCAACTCGCAGATGCCCGCGACAAGATACACTTGCAGGTCGAACAGAGCCGAATTCAAATGGAGGACGCTCAGACAAGACTAAATACAGCTATCAAGAACATGGAGAGTGCCGACGAGAACTTGCGTTGCGCCAACATCGGTTTCAAAGAGGGCGTGATGACGGTGACCGACGTTATGAACGCTCAAACGGCTTGGCAGACTGCTGAAAGCCAAAAGATTGATGCCGAAATTGCCGTCAAGATTGCTCAGGCAGCTTACAAGAAGGCTCTCGGAAGGTTCTAAAACGGCATTGAGTCACACTTTAACTACTGTGGAATATTTTCATCATTCAGTGATATAATTATAACTTACAAATTTCATTATATAAGATGTCAGCTAAAACACAGCACAATAATATACTACTGGCGGTAGCCGGTTTCACCATCGTCGTTGTCATTGTGGCGGTCATCGGCTTCTTCACGCTCGACAGAACACCTGAGACGATACAGGGAGAGATGGAAGCCGACGAGTACAGAGTTTCCAGTAAGCTGCCCGGGCGTGTAGTTTCCATCAAGGTAAGGGAAGGCGACTACGTCCACGTTGGCGACACTTTGGCTATCCTTGAGACTCCGGAGGTCGACGCGCAACAAAAGGCTGCAGAGGCAACGGCGGGCGCTGCCACTGCCATCAGCGACCTTACAGATGCTCCAACACGCCGGGAGGTCGTCGATGCGGCATATCATGTCTATCAGCAGGCACTTGCTGCAGAGGAGGTTGCAGGCAAGACATACGGCCGTATGGAACGTTTGAACCAGGAAGGGGTGTCGAGTGCGCAGAAGCGAGACGAGGCCAAGGCTGCTTATGATGTGGCTAAGGCTGCCACGCAAACGGCAAAGTCGCAGTGGGAACTTGCCAAAAGCGGTGCCCGCGAACAGGAGAAGCGTGCTGCAAAGGAACAATCCAAAGCTGCACGCAGTGCTGTCGACGTAGTCAAATCGCTTCGTAAGGAGCAGGTGCAGATAGCCACTCAGGAAGGCATTGTTACCGATATCTATCCTAAGGTAGGAGAACTTGTCGGCATGGGGTCGCCCATTATGACCATCTCACTTATCAATGACATGTGGGGAACCTTCAATGTCAGGGAGGACCAGCTCAACGGCAAGAAGGTCGGAGACACCTTCAAGGCGTTCATCCCGGCGTTCAACAAGGACATAGAGTTGAAGATTTACTATATCAAGGATGAGGGTTCCTATGCCGTTTGGAAAGCTACGAAGACCACAGGGCAGTACGACTTGAAGACCTTTGAGGTCAAAGCGCGTCCTGTCAACAAAGTTGATGGATTGCGGCCGGGAATGTCCCTGATTGTCAAACAGTAATTTCATTTATCACATCAGTTACTTTCGGTCACATAAAGAACAGAAGAAACAAACCTAAAATACCAGGAAACAAGTTGAAGGAAGTCCTTTTGAGAATACTAAGAGTCGCCAAGCGCGAGTGCAGTATATTGGCTCACAACCCGATATACCTCTTCAGTATGTTCATAGGTCCGGTCCTCGTGACATTGTTTTTCACTTCTCTCATGAACGAAGGTGTGCCTACCGACATGCCTTGCGGTGTCGTCGACCTCGACAATACATCGACGACACGAGCCTTGATTCGCCAACTTGATGCTCTTGAACAGACCAAAGTCACTGCTTATTATAATAATGTGAACGAGGCAAGGGAGGCCGTTCAGCAGGGAAAAATATTCGCATTCCTCTACATTCCCAAAGGAACGACCGACAAACTGCTTGCCAACCGCCAGCCTAAAGTTTCCTTCTACTACAACGGCGTAGTAATGCTTGCAGGCAGCATGATGTACAAAGACCTTACGACAACGACTATGCTAGGCTCTGCGGCAGTAGGTGCGACGAAGCTGTCGGCACTCGGCAAGAGCTCACAAGAAGTGAGTGCATTCCTTCAACCCATAGCAATCAATCTCCACATGATAGGCAACCCGTGGGCCAACTACAATGTTTACCTAAGCACAATCATGATTCCGGGAGTCATGTTCCTGTTCATCTTCCTCACAACAGCTTACTCGATAGGAACAGAACTTAAGTTCAACAGAGCCAAGGAATGGATGTCCATGTCGGGGAACAACATCTGGGTGGCAGTCTTCGGGAAGGTTCTGCCTCAGTTTCTCATCTTTCTCACCATCATGATGTGCTACTCCTGGTACATCTACGGGCACCTCGGCTTCCCTCACCCGGGCGGAACGCTGAAGATAGTAATGCTCGCATTCCTCACCGTAGTTTCCGCCGAAGGGTTCGGTATCTTTGCTTTTGGACTCATGCCGAGCCTCCGCATGTCCATGAGTATATGTTCGCTGTGGGCCGTCGTTGGCTTTTCAGCTGCCGGAGCAACATATCCCGTATTCGCAATGGACACCATGATTGAAGCCGTGGCACAACTTATACCGCTCCGCCACTACTATATGATATATCAGATATGCATCTTCAACGGTTTCCCTCTTATCGACGCATTATACAATATAGTTGCTCTCGTCGCCTTCGCGTGCCTTCCCATACTCACATTGTGGAACATCAAGAAGGCTATGCTTAACTATGTCTACATCCCTTAAGCCATGAATAAAGACAAAGGATTGCTAAAACAAATAGCCGAAGGTATCAGCGACATGTGCTATATCTGGTGGATTGAGATGAAGAACACCTTCAAGGACGAAGGCATGCTTCTCTTCTTCATCGTCGTTCCGCTAGGTTATCCGTTGCTGTATTCATGGATTTACAACAACGAAGTTGTGCGCGAAGTACCCGTAGCCATTGTTGACGCAAGCCATAGCAAGCAAAGCCGCGAGTTCATCAATAAGGTTGACGCATCGCCGGATACCCGTGTGGCTTACTACTGCAACAATATTGACGAGGCAAAGTCGCTCGTTGGAATGCAGAAGGTCCACGGCGTGCTCTACTTCCCTTCCGATTTCGAGAAGGATATAGGACGTGGCGTGCAGACACATGTCGACGTTTACTGCGACATGAGCCTCATGCTGACTTACAAATCGATATATCAGACATCGCAGGCGGTAGCCCTTGACATGAACTCCGACATCCAAAAGCCCAAGTCGGGCAGCATAACGATACGCGACGAAGAAATAAACACGCAGCCACTTGCCGTCGACCGCATCCAAATGTTTAACTCCACGGGAGGCTATGGCAACGCTTTGCTGCCCGCAGTGCTAATCCTTATCCTGCAACAGACGCTTCTTCTGGGTATCGGGCTCTCCGCAGGAACGGCGCGGGAGAACAACCGTTACAAGGATTTGGTGCCTATAAGCAAACACTATAACGGTATTTTCCGCATCGTTTTGGGCAAGTCTATGTGCTACATGATGATATATTGCGTCATGGCAGCATACATAACGCTATGCGTTCCACGCTTCTTCCACTACTCATCGCTTGTCCATGCGACAGATTTACTGGGACTTATGATACCCTATCTACTGTCCGCCATATTCTTCGGAATGACCCTTTCGTGCCTTGTCCGCTATCGTGAGAACGTCCTGTTGCTAGTCGTCTTCACATCCGTGCCATTCCTTTTCCTGAGCGGAATCTCATGGCCGCAAAGCAATATACCGCAGTTCTGGAAGCTTGTCGGCGACCTCATCCCTTCCACTTTCGGTATCCGTGGCTTCCTGAAGATAAGCAGCATGGGGGCAACACTTCACGACATAGAGCCGGAATACCATGCCTTGTGGATTCAAACACTAGTCTACTTCTTCACGGCATGCCTAGTCTACAGATACCAAATCATATCCGCTCGCAAGCACGCGATAGCTCATCTGGAGAGGATTAAGCAGAAACTTGAAAGCTAAAAAGAAAGGGTGGCAAATCAATCTTTGCCACCCTTCATTCTTATTTAGTTCTTAACCTGTACGATTTTTGTCTTTCCATGCTCTTTGTTCCTTCGGTTTACAACCGTGACAACAGCCTGAGCAAGGTTCAGGAACGCCTGACCGGTAATCGAGTCGGGGTTCGTTGCCGCCGGCGCACCTGCATCGCCACTTTCGCAAATGCTCTGAACAATAGGAATCTGGGCCAACAATGGGATGCCCATTTGCTTGGCGAGGTCCTTGCATCCATCCTTTCCGAAGATGTAGTACTTATTGTTCGGTAGTTCAGCGGGCGTAAAGTAAGCCATATTCTCTATCAGACCAAGCACGGGAACATTGACTTTATCATTGGTATACATATCTATTCCTTTGATGGCATCGGCAAGTGCGACCTTCTGAGGTGTACTGACGATGACTGCTCCGGTAATTGCGATGGTCTGAAGGAGCGTCAGGTGAATGTCGCTGGTCCCCGGTGGCGTGTCAAGAATGAAATAATCGAGGTCGCCCCAATCAGCATCACCGATGAGTTGCTTAAGCGCAGCCGTCGCCATACCACCTCTCCATAGCGTTGCTGTCTGCGGATTGACGAAGAAACCAATACTCAGCAGTTTCACTCCGTACTTCTCTATCGGCTCGATAAGTTGTCTGCCGTCCTTCTCAACAGCGTATGGACGCGCGTCCTCGACGCCGAACATCTTTGGCATTGACGGTCCGAAGATATCAGTATCCAGCAGTCCGACCTTGTAACCGAGCTTCGCCAGGGCTATGGCAAGGTTCGCCGAGACAGTCGACTTGCCTACCCCACCCTTTCCGGAGCTCACGGCAATAATGTTCTTAACGCCCGGAAGCATGTTGCCAACTTGAGGGCGCGGAGCACTCTTGAACTCCGTTTTGATGGTAACCTCAACATCCTTGGAAACGGAATAATGTATCTGAGCCTCAGCAGCTTTTACCGTCGACTTCAAGAACGGGTCAGTCTCGCGTGGGAAAATCAGCGAAAAGCTGACCCTCATACCGTCAATTCGCATGTTGTCGGCAACCATTCCACTGTCGACGAGGTTCTTTTTCGTACCCGGATATATCACCTGCCGTAAGGCGTCAGTTATCAATTTTGGATATAGTGTCATAGCTTTCTTCCTTTTAAAGAAATTCATTTGCATTCTGATTAATGGTCTGCAAAGATAACACAAACTATTGGAACGACAAAAAGAAACTGCCACAAATTGACTCATATCAAACAACTTGACCTCCGACAACAAATCAATAACAAAGATGAAAATTTCAAATCAACAGTTTGCCAGTGTCCGTTTATGGCACTAACTTTGCACTCGAAATCAATGAAGAGCCGATAAAGGCAACCGAACCAAACGTCCGGTAAAACATTAAAAAGAAGAAGTACAGAGGTTAAAACTATGGAAATTTTTGAGATTGTAGGTATTGCGACTATCATCTTTGGTCTGTTCACCGCTACAGGAATGTACATCGGAACAAAGTAAAGTACGCAATTCACCTCTCTCCCGCAAGAGATTGAGGTTTCAAAAGAGAAGAAGAAATTTGAGAGATAGTTAGAGAGAAAGTTTTGAATTGAGGTTTTGTGAATGCCCGCCATTCTGAGAAAGAACGGCGGGCTTTTGTTTTCTGTCAGCACTTATTAAGCCAGTTATCTATTATCTTGTGTCCGTCAGGCGTCAGAACGCTTTCCGGATGGAACTGGATACCTCTGATGTTGAGGGTCTTGTGACGTACTGCCATAATCTGATGCTCAGCACTTTCGGCTGTAATCTCAAGGCTGTCGGGGAACCCTTCGTGCGAAATGACCCACGAATGGTAGCGTCCCACCTCGATACTACGTGGCAAACCGTCGAACAAAACATCATCGGCAACGATATCAATAGGCGTTGCCACACCATGATAGACTTCCTTCAGATTCTCAAGCTTTGCCCCGAAGACTTCGCCAATAGCCTGATGGCCAAGGCAGACTCCAAGCATCGGTTTCTTGCCGGCGTAGGTCTTGATGACGTCAAGCAAGAGTCCGGCCTCCGACGGTATGCCCGGACCGGGACTGAGGATTATCCTATCGTAAGGCTCAAGTTCCGAAAGAGCGAACTGGTCATTACGTTTCACGTCCACTTCTACACCAAACTCGCGCACGAGATGCACGAGATTGTAGGTGAAAGAGTCATAATTGTCAATTACTACTATCTTCATAGCTTCTCTGCGATTTTAATTGCCTTTACCAGAGCACCAAGTTTGTTGTTGCTCTCTTCCAATTCGTACTCGTCATTGCTCTTCGCCACGATACCGGAACCTGCCTGGAACCACAGCTCACCATTACGGCTGATGAACGTGCGGATGACTATAGCCTGATTCAGGTCGCCGTTTAAGCCGATGAAACCTATACAGCCGCCATACGCTCCACGGTTGTGTGGCTCCAGCTCCGATATTATCTGCATGGCACGGACCTTCGGCGCACCCGAAAGAGTTCCTGCCGGGAACGTGTCGATGAACTCCATGATATGGTCGGCGCCGTCGTTCAGCTCACCGCTAACACGACTGACGAGATGGATAACATGACTGTAGAACTGCATGTCCTTATAGAAGTCGACCTTCACATTATGACAGTTGCGGCTTAAATCATTACGTGCCAAGTCGACAAGCATGACGTGTTCGGCATTCTCCTTTGGGTCATTGCGCAGGAATTCGGCATTGTTGCGGTCCTGCTCCGGGTCACCGGTACGCTTGGTTGTGCCTGCTATCGGGTCGATAAACGCCTTGTTGCCGACGATGCGGTTATGTGTCTCAGGACTGGAGCCGAAGATACGGAAGCCACCGAAGTCGAAATAGAAGAGATACGGACTCGGATTGATGGAGCGAAGGGCACGGTACAGCTTGAAATCGTCGCCCTCGTACTTCTGGACGAACCTACGCGAGATGACAATCTGGAAGACATCGCCACGCAGGCAGTGCTGAACGCAGCGGCGGATGTTTGCCTTATGCTGTTCGTCGGTAAGCGTCGATGTCGACTCACCTACCGGATGGAAACCGTAAGGCTTGACGCTGGCACGCATGGAGGCACGCTCCAGGGCAGCCAATTCGTCGTCGGAGCCAAGCGTCAGGTACTCCATCATATTGTCGAAATGGTCGAAGACGATGATATCCTTATACATTATATATAATATATCAGGTGCATCGTTCTTCTCCATGGTAGTGTCCTTGACGTTGATGTTTTCGAAATAGCGTACCGCATTGAACGAAGTGAAACCGTAAAGTCCATAGAATGAAGCACCGTTTCCCTCCACCTTAAAGTGCGAAAGGAAGTCGTTGATGGCCTCAGCGGCCTGATACTTGGCGCGTCCCTTCACCGATGAGTCGATTTCCGACTTATCCTCAGTGCCGTCGGGATACGATTTCGTAATCACGCCGTGAGCCACCGAGAACTTTGCTATCGGGTTTATGCCTATGAAACTTCGCGAGTTGTCGTTGCCATGATAGTCGGAGCTCTCCATGAGCATGCTCTGCGGATAGATATCGCGCAACCTCATGTAGATGCCAACTGGTGTGTACAGGTCGGCAAGTACCTTCTTCGACTTTGTTGTATAATTAAAAGTTGCCATACTCCTTTGCCATTGCCTTGTTCTTAAGATATGTTTCTACATCCTTGTCGCCACGTCCGCTTACCGTCAGGACTACGACATCGTCGGGCTTGAAGGTAAGTTTCTTGAGCGCAGCCACAGCATGTGCGCTCTCAATGGCAGGCACGATGCCTTCCATTCGGGTCAGTTCGTAACCGGCATAGATAGCCTCGTCGTCGTTGATGGCAAGAACCTGCTCGCGGCCCTTTGCTGCAAGGTCGGCGTGCATAGGACCTATGCCCGGATAGTCGAGGCCCGCCGAGATGGTGAAAGCTTCTTTTATCTGTCCGTCGTCGGTCTGCATGACGAGTGAGCGGGCACCGTGGATGATGCCTTCGGTACCGCAGTGTATCGTAGCAGCCGTGTAGTCGGTGTCGATACCGTGACCTCCTGCCTCGGCGAGGACTATCTTCACGCGCTCATCGTCGATGTAGTGGTATATCGTTCCGGCTGCATTGGAGCCTCCACCTACACATGCGATGAGGTAATCGGGATAGTCGCGGCCTATTTTCTCCTGCAACTGCCACTTTATTTCCTTCGAGATGACGCTCTGCATCTTTGCGACAATGTCAGGATACGGGTGCGGTCCCATCGTCGAACCTACCATATAGTAGGTGTCCTTTGGATGACAGCACCAGTCGCGGATAGCTTCTGAGCAGGCATCGCTGAGCGTCATGTTGCCCGTTGTGACCGGATGGACTTTCGCCCCAAGCATTCGCATGCGCTCAACGTTGGTGTGCTGGCGCTCAACGTCGGTCTTGCCCATGAAGATTTCGCAGTCGAGATTCATCAGCGCACACACCGTGGCGGTGGCAACACCATGCTGTCCGGCTCCCGTCTCGGCTATTATGCGGGTCTTGCCCATCTTCTTGGCGAGCAGCACCTGACCGATACAGTTGTTAATCTTATGCGCGCCGGTGTGGTTAAGGTCCTCACGCTTCAGGTAGAGCTGGCATCCGTACTTCTCGCTCATGCGCTTTGCAAAGTAGAGTGGCGACGGACGGCCAACGTAGTCCTTAAGCAGAGCATGGTATTCGTCCTGGAATTCCTTGCTCTCAATTATCGGTTTGTACGCATCTTGCAGGTCGTGAACAACCTTGTACAATATCTCCGGCACGTAGGCACCGCCGTAACGCCCGAAGAATCCTTTATCGTCTACTGAGTATTTCATATTTTAAAACCCGCCACAAGCCCCTCCCGGACGGGAGGGGTTTAAATACAATGGCAAACTGTTATTATCCCTATACAATGTCTAAAGTTCCTAAGAAGAATAACGGAAAACTATTGTATTAATCCCGAGGCTTATCTTTTATTTTATATGATATCCGCAATCGTCCAAGTAGCAACCAAGTCCCCCCGTGCAGGGGCGTCCCTTGTGGCGGGTGGCTCACCTGCTTGAGCGCTTGCAGATATTCATTTTATTTTATTATTCTACAATTAATTACTAACTAACTCTTAATCCACTCCCCAGCGTTTAACTCGCATTTCATCCCCCTCCCGTACGGGAAGGGGCGAGGGGGTGGGTTCTTCTCTACTTCTTCAACGCCTCGAAGAGTTCATTCAACGCCTTGTCTGCATCCTTCGTCTCATTGAGCAGCGTGACGAACTTAGAGCCTATGATGGCACCGGCAGCATTCGCCTGCGCCGACTCCAGTGTCTGTTTATTGGAGATACCGAAACCTATCATGCGCGGATTGCGGAGGTTCATGGCATTGATACGGTTGAAGTAGGCAATCTTTGCGTCGTTGAAGCTCTGCTGTGCACCAGTGATGGCTGCCGAGGAGACCATGTATATGAACCCTTCGGTGTGCGCGTCGATGAAGCGGATGCGCTCCTCGCTGGTCTCGGGGGTTATCATCATGATGACGCGGATGTCGTACTTGTCTGCTATCGGCTTAACATCGTTGATGTAGTCCTCGAACGGTAAGTCGGGGATTATAGTTCCACTGACTCCGCTGTCGGCACATGCCTTGAAGTAGTTCTCTATGCCGAAGTGCATGACAGGGTTCAAATAGCCCATCACAACAAGCGGAATGCTCACCTCATCCTTTATCGCCTTGAGCTGGGATAGCAGCAACTTCAGCGTCATGCCGTTCCTCAGAGCCACCGTTCCGGCACTCTGTACAACGGGACCGTCGGCAAGCGGGTCACTGAACGGCATGCCGACTTCCACCATGGCAATGCCCTTGCGTTCCATTGCCTTGATAACGTCCGCCGTTCCGTTGAGCGTCGGACAACCGGCACAGAAGTAAAGTGACAGCAACTTGCGGTCGCCACGGTTCTTGAACAATTCGTTTATCTTATTCATATTATATCTTTTAGAATGCCATCGGACAGACTCAAGAATGCGGAAGATTATCTCTCAGAATATGAAAGAACAGCTATCGCATTGCAACAGGTCATCTTTGACGTTCATTTTTAATTTATTTTTCTCTCATTTTTAATTTATTTTTCGTTGGTTTTTAATTTATTTTTCTCACAAAAATAAATTAAAAATAATTCCAAAACCTTACCTCTCGCAATCTCATTGATATTCAACGACTTCGCGGAAGGGCTCATTTCTCATTCCAATCGTTACTCCATCAACTTCGAAATGAAGCAAATGATTGGTCTAAAGTCTCTCGGAAGTATCCACAAACCTCGAAGAGGTTTTAACTATCGGTAGCCCCAGTCAAGGGAGAGAAACGACCGCAGACTGGGGATTGAATGGGCTTCCTAGTTTCATTCAGCGCTTCGAAGAAGCGCTACAGCACGAAGTGCGCAAAATGCTATTACCCTCTTAATGCCTCAACGAATGACTTCAGCAATGCAGCATCCTTCACTCCGGGCACTGTTTCGAAACGGGAATTGACGTCGATACCTATGCATTCAGGGTGATTGAACTCACGGATGCGCTCTACATCGTCAGGCCCAATGCCACCACTGAGCAGGAATGGCGTCTTGCCATCATAAGCGTCGAGCACCGACCAGTCGAATTTGTTTCCGCTGCCGCCCTTCAACGGTGTCTTGGTATCGAAGAGGAAGTAGTCGACATGGCCTTCGTAGTCCTTGTATTTCTCAACGTCGGCGGCGGAAGCGACGCTCAGTGCCTTCATAATCTTTATGCCCTTGTGGATGTCAGGCTCTAGAGTGCGGCGCAGATTGTCAATCATTATCGCGTTTTCGCAGCCTTGCAACTGCACGATATCAAGCCTGAAGTTGACGACTCGGGTAACGATGTTCTGCGGCATGTCGTCGACAAAGACACCGACACGCTTGATTTTCTTCGGCGAGGGTTCGTCTCCGTCATTATTGCGCAGCGACGGGTAGTCGGGAATGAAGCCTGCATTGGAGTTAATCTGACGGACATAGCGGGGGCTCTTCGGGAAGAAGATGAAGCCCATCCAGTCGATGTCGAGTTGCGACACCTCCTTGATATTGGCGGCATCGCGCATTCCGCAGACTTTTATTATCATTTCTTTATTCATTGTTACGCTGTTTGTTCCTAAACTGTTAGTTCCTTAATGAAGTCGGCAAGGGCTTTTCCGGGATCGTCCTCCTTCATGAAGCGCTCGCCCATCAGAAAACCGTTGAAGCCAGCCTGACGCAGTTGGCGCACCGTCGAAGGCTCAGAGATGCCGCTTTCACTGACCTTCACGGCATCGGCGGGCAGCTTCTCGGCAAGGCGGAAGGAGTTCTGGACGTCGGTGATGAATGTTCCGAGGTTGCGGTTGTTTATGCCGCACATGTCCGGCTCTAGCTCAGCATAGTCGAGTTCGCTTTCAGAGTGCATCTCAAGCAGTACTTCCAGGCCGAGCTCATGGGCGGAATGGAGCAGATGACGGCACTCTTCGAGGGTTAAATCAGCGGCTATCAGCAGCACTGCCGATGCACCGCAGTGACGCGCCTGAAGCAGTTGGTAGTCGTCGACGATGAAGTTCTTATATAATATAGGTATTGTAACACCGGTGGCACGGGCGTCCTGGACGAACTCATCGTAACCTCCGAAGTACTGGATGTCGGTCAGTATGCTGAGCGCCGTTGCACCGCTGTCCTGGTAGGTCTTTGGTACAAAGGAGGCTTTGGCGTCCTTGTGTATCCAGCCTTTTGACGGACTCTTGCGCTTGAACTCGCTGATAATGCCGGTGTCGCTCTCTTTCAGTGCCTTCGACATTGAAGGGACAGGGTTCTCCAGCATTGGCTCGGTCATCTCGTAGAGCCGCCGCATGCTGAGCAGCGACTTCCATTCGTCGACTTCCTGCCGCTTGTGTGCTACTATTTCTTCTAATATATCCATAACAATATGAAGCTTGACAAAGCTAGAGACCTCCCCAAGCCCCTCCCAAGGAGGGGATGTTTAGATACCGAATTGGCTCAAATAGACATTAGGCGTTCAAACATCCTCCCCTTGGGGGAGGCTTGGTGGGGACGTTGCTTCAGATGCTATTTTTTATTGATTGAGTTCCACAAACTTCTTGAACGTTGCGAGTGCCTTGCCGCTGTCGATACTCTCACGGGCAATTTCAATGCACTCGTGAATGTCCTTCTTGCCCTTCTCGAGTACCTGAATACCGAATCCGGCATTGGCAAGAACTATGTTCTTCTGTGCAGGCAGTGCCGTGTTGGTAAGCACATTGTCGAAGATTTGCTTTGCTTCTTCCTCTGTTGCACCGCCGACGATTTCCTCCGGTTTTGCAATGTCGAAGCCTAAATCAGACGGTTTGAACACTTTCTCGTAGTTATTGGTCGTGACCTTGAAGTCGCCAGTGAGCGAAATCTCGTCGTAACCGTCAATGCTGTTGACGATACCGTAGTCGATTCCGAGCTTCTGGTATACCTGATTGTAAAGCCGCATCTGGTCGAGATTGGCGGTGCCGAGCAACTGACACTGTGGCTTAGAAGGGTTGATGATAGGGCCGAGAAGGTTGAAGAAGGTCGGGAACGGCAGTGCCTTGCGGATAGGACCAACGAATTTCATTGCCTTTGCAAAGAGCTGGGCATGCAGATAGACGATGCCGGCCTCGTCGAGGCAGCGGTTCAGCTTGTCAATATCATCAGTGAACTTCACGCCGTGGTTAGCGATGACGTTCGAAGCACCACTGACGGAAGTGGCAGCGAAGTTGCCATGTTTTGCGACTTTGTAGCCGGCGCCTGCGATAACGAAGCAGGAGGTAGTTGAAATGTTGAACGTGTTCTTTCTGTCACCACCGGTTCCGACAACGTCAATGTAACGGTCGCAGTTCAAAGGAACAGGGACTCCGGTCTCAAGGATACCGTCGCGGAAGCCGAGAAGCTCGTCGACGGTGATGCCACGCATCTGGATTGCAGTGAGAAGGCCTGAGATTTCAGCATCGTTGAACTCGCCTTTAGTAATTCCGATAAGAATGTCCTTAGCCTGACCGCGGGTCAACTCCTCGTGGTTAAGCAACTGATTGAAAAGTGCTTGTACGTCCATATTATTTTAGTTTTTGAGTTTTTGCGTGTTTATATAATCAAAAAAGGCCCGTCGTGATCCGACGAGCCTCTTGTTAAACTATCTGTTCAATTAACTGCACGGCCTCGTGTCTCACGACTTTTTCAATCCTGAGCGACGCCACCACCATGCTATGTTATTGATAATATTCATTGGTTTTGTCCTTATGTTGGTGCAAAGTTACAAAGAAAATATAAACTTACAAACTTTTTCGTATATTTTTTGTGAATTTATTATCATATCCATCAATAAACTATTAAAAGTAAAGACCCACCCAAGCCCTCCCGAATGGGAGGGATGTTTAAAATGTCTTGTGGTTGTATTTGCCTCAAATGCCATAATAGATCCGTCTCTTAGGTAATCAAACATCCTCCCCTTGGGGGAGGCTTGGAGAGGAAACCGCTTGGGCTTAGAAAGGTTTTCGCTTGGGCTTGGAGAGGAAAATTATATCCAAGAAAAAATTATCGGCTAAAATATAATATAACTGTCATTTGAACGTTTAAACCATAGAGCATGACAAATAAGTCATTCATATAACATATTTAAACAGAAATGCCTATGAAGTATTTTACCCAGGAAGATTTAAAACCATCAGAGCAGACCATCAATCTTATCCGCCAGATTGCTTATACATACAGAACGGCGGTTATAAATGGCAAAGTTGAATCATATTGTCTTAACTGATGAAGAATGTATCGATAGCGCCGTCATTGCTTTGCGGTGACCCGCTGAACGTAAAACAAGACGTGGAAATGGTCAATGGCAGTGTTGCCGGATGGCTCCACATAGATGTAATGGACGGAGTGTTTGTTCCTAACATTGCCATTGGCTTCCCGACACTTAAGGCTTTGGCTCCTATCAGCACAAAGCCGCTTGACGTTCACCTTATGATTGTCAATCCGGAGAAATGGGTTGGCTTACTTGCTGACTCCGGCACGACAATGATGACGGTGCACTATGAGGTATGCCCGCACCTACACCGTCTGGTACAGCAAATCCACCACGCAGGTATGAAGGCAGGTGTGGCACTCAACCCGGCAACGCCCGTCAGTGTTCTCGAGGACATTATCGGTGATGTCAACATGGTACTGCTGATGAGTGTGAACCCCGGATTTGGAGGTCAGAAATTCATTGAAAATACTTACGCTAAATGCGAGCGCTTGCGCCGTCTCATTGCGGACAGCGGAAGTCATGCCCTTATTGAAGTAGATGGTGGCGTGAACGGCGAAACAGGACCGCGGCTTGCTGCACACGGCGTTGATATTCTGGTCTCCGGCTCCTACGTTTTCAAGTCGGATGAGCCTCAGAAGACCATAGCCTCACTGAAAGAAGCATGTGAGACAATGTCGCTCTGAAACGCTTCAGGCGAGTTGTAACTGTACGTCATTTTCCTTAGCCATGCGCCGCAGGTTCAGTATTGCGTAGCGCATGCGACCGAGACTGGTGTTGATACTGACACCGGTAGCCTCAGCTATCTCCTTAAAAGACATTTCCTGATAGAAGCGCATGAACACTACCTCACGCTGGGAAGCCGGCAGGAGGTTCATCATGTGGCGTACATCGTCGAGCACCTGTGTGTTGACAAAGTGGCTTTCAACGCTGTTCAACACTACATCGGCACCACCGACGTTGGAGAGATCGTTGTCCTTTGGTGCTTCAATAATGTGACGGCCACGCTGGTCGCGGTACCAATCCATGATTTCATTGTGGGCAATACGCATCACCCATGCACTGAACTTGCCATTCGGTACATACTTGCGCTGCTGGAGTTTTGTTATCACCTTGACGAACGTTTCTTGGAATACATCGTTCGCTACCTCCTGGTTTCTTACGACAAACAGGATGTACGTGAAGATTTTGTGCTGATTTTTGCTCAACAACACGTCGAAGGCCTTGTTGTTACCTTCGATATATGAGACTGCCAACTCCTCGTCAGTCATCTCGTTAAGATTATCCATTCCTTAAAATGTTATATTATATTTAAGTAATGTTGTTCCTATAGGCAATTCCTTTTAAATTGATAATTATTGTTAAGCGAGTGCAAATATAAGGACTTTTCTTATTTTGTGCAAGTTTTTAACAAAAAAAGTTGACTTTTGTCAAACGAATGACCAATTTTAGTTCCCTGCCTTTTTAAAAACAGATGGACTTTTTCGTGACATTGTGCAGAAAAATTTATACCTTTGCAAACATGATTGTTTGTATAGCCGAAAAGCCAAGCGTAGGAAGAGACATAGCACGCATACTGGGAGCAACGACCGACCACCGTACCTATATGGAGGGTAACGGGTATCAGGTAACGTGGACTTTCGGACACCTTTGTGAGCTGAAGGAGCCAGGAGATTACTGCGAAAACTGGAAGCATTGGTCGTTGGCAGCACTGCCAATGATACCTGCGCGATTTGGTATAAAGCTTATCTCGGATGACGGAATAAAGCGGCAGTTCGCCACAATACAGAAGCTTTATGACAACGCCGATGAGATTATCAACTGCGGCGATGCAGGTCAGGAAGGTGAACTGATACAGCGCTGGGTCATGCAGAAGGCTAAGGTGAAATGCCCGGTGAAACGTTTGTGGATTTCATCTATGACCGACGAGGCTATACGAGACGGCTTCCGCAACCTCAAGGAACAAACTGATTACGACAGCTTGTACCTTGCCGGAGTCAGCAGAGCTATCGGCGACTGGCTTCTTGGCATGAATGCTACACGGCTCTACACCCTTAAGTACGGCCGCAACCATCAGGTTCTGTCCATAGGACGTGTACAGACCCCGACCCTGGCGCTCATCGTTCAGCGTCAGAAGGAAATCGACAACTTCAAGCCGGAGCCTTATTGGGTGCTGTCAACAGTATATCGCGATACGCTTTTCACAGCGACGAAAGGACGTTTCACCAGCAAGGAAGATGGCGAACAGGCTTTCTCGCTCATCGACGGCAAACCTTTCCGCATTTCAAAGGTTACAAAGAAGAACGGGACGGAACAGCCTAAGCAACTCTACGACTTGACTTCGCTACAGGTGGACTGCAACCGCAAGTTCGGTTATTCTGCTGAAATGACACTCAACACTGTTCAGGCGCTTTATGAAAGGAAGCTGACAACATATCCACGTGTCGACACGCAGTATCTCAGCGACGATATTTACCCTAAGTGTCCGGGCATTATGAATGGACTGTTTCAGGCAAAGTTCGCCGGGGAAAAGCCTTACGCAGAGTTGATTCGACCACTTGGCGGCAAACCGCTGAAGAAGACCAAGCGCGTCTTCGATACTTCGAAAGTCACTGACCACCATTCTATCATCCCAACGGGTGTAGTCCCCGGCGGTCTCACTGATGTAGAACGGAACGTCTACAACCTCGTGGCATTGCGCTTTATCTCAGTTTTCTACCCCGATTGTAAGTTTTCCACGACTACCGTTCTTGGCGAAGTGGCATCCGACGACAAGCCTATAGAGTTCAAGGCAACGGGCAAAGAGATACTTGACAAAGGCTGGCGGGCAGTCTATGAAGGCGATGCTACAGAGGCTCCGACGGACGTTAACGGCAGCGATGCTAAGGAAAAGACTCTTCCCCACTTCACCGTTGGAGAGTCGGGACCACATAAACCTACTCTTACGGAAAAGCAGACGACACCGCCGAAGCACTATACGGAGGCATCACTGCTGCGTGCCATGGAGACAGCGGGCAAGCTTGTCGACGACGAAGAACTGCGTGCGGCTCTCAAGGAGAATGGTATCGGACGCCCATCGTCGCGCGCCGGCATCATAGAGACGCTCTTCAAACGCCACTACATTCGCCGAAAGAAAAAGAATATCGAAGCTACCGACACGGGGATTGCCCTCATCGACACCATCCACGAGAAGCTCTTGACTTCCGCCGAGCTAACTGGTATATGGGAGAAGAAGCTCCGTGACATCGAGCATCACAAATATGACGCCGCAGAATTTATCAATGGGCTTAAGGAACAAATAACTAATATAGTCAATGATGTCCTCGCCGACAAGTCCAACCGTCACATTGGAGTGTAGCGTTTGTCTTCTTCGGCGATAGAGAAGCAAAGTTTCCTGCAATCATACAAACTATTATTAACATATATTTGGGTATGTGCTTAAATTCAGTTACTTTTGCACTACCAAATCAAAAACTTACAAATGAAAATTCTTCGTGACCGTATCTTAAAGGACGGTAAATGTTACCCCGATGGTATTCTTAAAGTAGACAAGTTCATCAACCATCAAATGGACCCGAATCTCATGAAGGCAATAGCCGTGGAGTTCATCCGTCGTTATGCTTCTACCGAAATCAACAAAATCATAACCATAGAAGCGAGCGGCATTGCGCCTGCGATAATGATGGGTTTCCTGCTCGACTTGCCTGTTGTATTTGCGAAGAAGAAAAAGCCTTCGACAATGGACAACATGCTGTCGACGCGCGTTTTCTCGTTCACCAAGCAGCGTGAATACCACGTTGTAATATCCAAGGACTATCTAACGCCTGCCGACAAGGTGCTGTTTGTTGACGATTTCCTCGCTTATGGAAACGCCGCAAAGGGCATAATCGACTTGTGCCGTCAGGCTGGAGCTCAACTTGTCGGAATGGGTTTCATAATTGAAAAAGCCTTCCAGCACGGCAGAGAGGTAATTGAACGTGAAGGCATCAGATGCGAAAGCCTTGCCATTATTGACAGTCTCGACAACTGCGAGATAAAGATTCGCGAGTGAAAAGATGGAAAAACAGTCTGACTTGATATACGGACTCTATGACCGTCCGCCGCTCCGCGAGACCTTGTTCGCTGCCTTGCAGCACCTTCTCGCCATCTTCGTAGCTATAATCACCCCACCACTCATCATCAGCTCGGCATTGAAATTTGACTTGGAGACGACCGGTTTCCTCGTTTCTATGTCACTGTTCGTATCCGGGATAGCGACGTTCATACAATGCCACCGCTTCGGTCCTATAGGTGCAGAACTGCTATGCATACAGGGAACGTCGTTCTCCTTTATCAGTCCGATAATCGGAGCAGGCATGCTAGGCATGGCAGACGGACGAATGAATGTCGAAATGGGGCTCAGCTACATCTTCGGAGCATGCATGGTGGCTTCGGTTGTCGAAATGGCTGTAAGCAGATTGCTTCCATACGCACAGAAGATTATAAACCCACTGGTATCCGGAATAGTAGTAACACTAATCGGACTGTGCCTTATCAAGGCTGGCATAAACAGCTGCGGAGGTGGCCAATCCGCAATTGACGACGGTTCGTTCGGCTCACTTAAGTATCTCGGACTGGCTCTTCTCGTACTTGTAAGCATACTTTTCTTCAACCGCTCGTCGAACAAATTCCTGCGAATGGGAAGCATTGTAATCGGCCTTATCATAGGTTGCGTCGTCGGATGGCTGCTCGGTATGATTGACTTCTCACAACTTTCGTGGGCCAAGGGGCTCAACATTCCCGTTCCTTTCAAGTACGGACTGCGGTTCGACATTGGAAGTATCATCGGACTGGGACTAATATATCTCGTCACGGCAGTGGAGGCATTCGGTGACATAACTGCAAATTCATTAATCTCGGGACAACCCGTTGAAGGACCGAAGTTCATGAAAAGGGCACAAGGCGGTATCCTCGCCGATGGTTTCAACTCGTTCCTGGCTGCTGTATTCAACAGTTTTCCGAACTCAATCTTCGCCCAGAACAACGGAATGATACAGCTTACGGGAGTCGCCAGCCGCTATGTCGGCTACTTCATCGCTGGCGCGCTGTTCCTCCTGGGTCTGTTCCCAGTCGTCGGCGAGTTCTTTTCGCTCATCCCCGACTGCGTTCTTGGCGGCGCAACACTGCTGATGTTCGGCACTGTTGCTGCTTCAGGAATACGCATCATAGCAGCTACGGAAATCGACCGCAAAGCTATTCTCGTCATGGCAATAAGCTTCGCGATGGGCATGAGCGTAGAACTCGTACCTGGTATCCTTGATAAGATGCCGACAGCAATACACAATATCTTCTCCTCCGGTATCACGACAGGTGGCATAACAGCAATCGTTGCCAACGCGTTGATACGTATAAAGAATGTGCCTGATAGCCAAAAAAGTGTAAAAAAGAACGCAGACTGATTATTTTTTAATATCTTTGCTCCGAAAATTCGATTATAATGGCAAAAGTAACAGATAAAATCCGTGACTTGATAGACCCGAAGCACAAAGGCTTCAGGCACACCATCCTGTTTCGCATACTCATCGCCCTGGCTCTCCTTATTGTCCTGGGGATAATATACAACGTGTTTATCAGGCCTAGTTCCGACAGCAACACATCCGACGACGATAGTGACGCAGAGGCTGCTCGCGAAGCTGAGCTCGACACAATAGACGTCGTCGGCGACTACCTGTGGCCCGGACTGAAAGACCAGAATAAGCAGAAAGAGGACTCAGACAAGACCGACGAGGAAGAAACGAAACCCGTGGAGCATGCCGTGAGCGCACCGCAGGCCGATGCAGCAACAGAGGAAGACATTGAGGATGCAACCGGTCCGACACCGCAGATAACAGAGGACCCAACTCTGCCATCGACAAAGGACAACAAGCAAGATGCCCAAAAGGTTGAGACGATGGACAAGCCGACGGTCGAGAAGATAGAATAAGGCGGCACTTCACCGCAATACCGCCCTATACACATTATATATATAAGGTATTAGGAGGATAATATGAAGAAACTGTTTTTTATGCTAATTGCAGCTTGCATGCTTGCAAGTTGCGGCTCACAAGCTATTATAGGACAAGATGGTAAGCCCCTGTCGGCTGATGAAAGTGCTAAAGTTATAAGCAGAACTATAAACAGCCGGCTCGACAACAGGGACTACAGGATACTCGTCAGCGAAATGACTCCGATGGGATGGGGAACCCGACAGCTTCGTGACGAATGGGCACTGGAGATTCACGGAGACTCTATCGGTTCCATTCTGCCGTACATCGGACGTGGATACAACATACCATACGGCAGCGGAATGGGACTGCACTTCATCACGCGCATTGACTCCTACCACGAGGAAGAGCCCAAACCGGACATGAGGGAGATAACAATAAGGTGCCATACCGACGAAGATTCCTACCAGTATGTTGTTGAAGTATACGACAATGGCACTGCCTATATAAGCGTGTACTCAAGACATCGCGACATGGTGCGCTACTCAGGCAAAGTCGATTTGCATGAATTATACAGTAGGAAATAAAAGAAAGAGAATATGAGAAAGGTAGTCTTTCTGCTCACCACAGCCATTCTTTGCTGTTGTTTCACCGCAAAGGCGCAATCGGGCAATAACATAATAAAATACATTTCAGAAAATAAGCTATACCGAAACGGCAACAATGTCACCGTGACGAACATCGACATGGAATGGCCGATAGCGCTGGACGGCGACGGAATGGAAAATCTTCAAAGGTTCCTGTGCCGCGATGCACTTGGCGTTGAAGCCTCCAGCCTGAAAGACGGACTAACGGAGTTCCGCCAGAACCTCGGCAAAGAGATTCAGCACATGCCCGATTCGGTCGAGCGCCACTATCTGAATATAAAGCTCGAAGAGCTATGGGTGGAGCACGGACAGTATGTTTCTTTCTATCTTACACGTCAGGAAACGGGACAGGACGGCAGCCAGATAAGCGGGACAAAGAAGTTTATAACTTACGACCTCATAAACAATGACACGCTTGCAACCAGCAAAGTGTTCCGTCCACAATACGATGACGACGAGAGTTACTACAATCGCGTTGGCTTCGAGACGCTTGTCGAGCAGAACAACGTTTGCGACGAGAGCGACAAACAGAACATAGACCTGACGCTGTTGCCACACGATTTCGCCTTACTCGGCAACGTTGTGCTGTTCGGACTGGGCGGTCCGGTGGAGCACGAGAACTTCTCTACTGTTTCTATTGTAAATCTCTACAGCCTCGACATGCTTAAGCGGAACTTCATAAAGTGGCTGCAAGGCAAGGAGAAGAATAAGAGCAAGGTGACGACCATTGCACACGACTTCGACACTTCACTATCTGCCGACACCATAAACACGCATATCTCGCAGGTAGCATCATTCCCCGGCGGACAGGATTCACTAACGAACTATCTCAAGGAGAACATCACCTACCCTACCATAGACATGACGCTGCACAACCAAGGTCGTGTTGTCGTTGCCTTCATCGTCGAGAAGGACGGTTCGCTGAGCGACCTAACGGTAGTCAACCCACTCTCGCCTGGACTCGACCGTGAGGCTGTGAGAGTCGTAAGGAGCATGCCTGGATGGACTCCGGCAGTGTACAACGGAGCCAAGGTAAGGACAAGAATGACCCTTCCGGTTGTTTACAGGTTGAAAGCCAATTAACAATCAAAACACAAAACTTTTCTTTTTTATTTACAAATAATCAAAATCAAAAATCCACAAACGATACTTTCGCTTGTGGATTTTTTGTTTATGTGCGAGGACAAAAGCAGTCGTACTTTACAAAATGTCAGTCAAGGTACTTATAAAACGTTCTCAACGATACATCAACTTACAGTTTGTCAGTTTTCAAAGGATTTAGTTACAGTTTCAAATTGTAAGCAGCCGATTAAATTTCGGCATAAAACTGCTGAAAAATTTATGATAAAAGAGTGTTAAAAAGCTTGGTGGTTATGGTTTTATGCATTAAATTTGCAAGTACAAAACAATAAAAGACAAAACATAAATACAATCTTAAACTACTGGAATTATGAAGAAGTTACTTTTTATCGCTGTTCTTTCAATGATTTCAATCTGCGGCTTTGCTCGCAAGAACGTTACAACAACTGTAGTGTCTCAAGACACTGTTTACTATAATAACCAAATGCAAAAGGTCGGAAATCGTGCCGATGCAGAATACTATCGCCTCTTCGCCAAAGAGAACTACCAAGGTGAGCAGCGTGACGTATTTCAGGATTTCTACCTCAACGGCAACATCCGCATGCAGGGTGGCTACGCTTTCCTCGACCTCAACAACGACAAGAACACTGTTCTCGACGGAAATGTAACATCATACTATCCTAACGGAAAGGAGAAATGGCAGTGCAATTACAAGAATGGCAAACGCCAGGGCTACCTCTCATTGCTGCTCCGTGACGGAAGCGTTGTTGTTGCACAGTATGACAATGGCACTCTTGTACGCAACTATCTGATGATTACCCATGCTGACGGAACTATGGAAAAGGCTCCTGTCAGTGAGTACGCTCACCTGTTGCAGTAATAGAACATCGATTTAAAATTAGATATAGTATAGTTGCGAAACTGTACGAAGACAATAATAAAGTCTTTTGATTCAGCAAACAGTAATGATTATAAACCTCAAGTAAAATGTTGTTTTCCCCCGTGGCTCAGCGGAGCTCACGGGGGATTTTTTTGTTTATAGACTATCTGCCGAACAACTTTCCTACTTCATAACATCCAAAGCTGCTACTCCGCTCGTGTTTTCCCGCACAGTCTTATTCCCTAAATGATTATCTGATATAATGACTCAAAGACACATCCATTCGCTTTTGAATTGAATTCAAGACTGATATGGCTTGTCAAGATGTTTCATGTCACGAAATCATCGCTTTCATCCTTGTAACTCACTGGTTATCAACGCCGTTGCAAAAGGTCAACTTTGGGCTTGCAAAACCTTAACTTTCGGACAACAATACCTGACCTTTTAGAACGCAAAAGCTGACCTTTTACAAGCTAAATGACTATGCCTGATATTACTTCACACGGTTTGGTTTGTTATTACTGAATTGGTTTACATCTTTTTTACTTGCTTCCTGAAAAGCTTTA
>OMVI01000015.1 GCA_900314455.1 uncultured Prevotella sp.
AAGAAGAACTATTGTCTAAGGATATTTCTGAATTAAAGAATATCGCTGAAGGACTCGGAGCAGACTTCAATCAAGACGATGACAAAGACACTATTGTCTACGCTATACTCGATAAAGAGGCTGAAAACGAAAGCAAGGCACATCCCCTCGGTACAAAGAGACACCGCACGCGGATTAGCCGCAAGGAGCCTGACCACGTTTATTCCGTGAACGGAAAGGACGGGGAGAACCTCGATTCGAAGAAGGCACAGAAGTCAGGCAAGCCAAGTCAGCCGCAGCTTTTCGTTGACCTGCCTGCTGAGAAAAGCTCTAAAAGTAAAGAAAAATCATTTGATGATATGACACCAGAAGAAATTCTCGCTTCCATTCCGAAGCATAGAGGGCGCAAGTCGAAGGCTGAGCTTGAGGCTATAGCCAAGGCTGAGGCAGCAATTAAGGCAAAGAAGGAACAGGAAGCTCTCGAGAAGTCGACACAGAATGATATAGAGCCAGCTCCTGCCGAAGCTTCTGTAGTGCCAGAAGAAGTCTATCAGCAGGTTTCGAACGGCGGCAAGGATGACAACTCTTCGGAGATGCTTGCACAGTTGCAGCAGAAGGCTGACACGCACAACGCATCCTCAAAGGACAGCACATCCACAACTGACGACAAGGGATTCTGGAAAGATGACCCTGCCGACGGTACCGACTTCATCACAGTTGTAGATTTGCCGATAGAGGATCAGGGAGCTCTTCCCGACTACGATATGCTGGACCGTCCAACTGGTAACGACAATTACAACAACGAACCGGTTAATTTCCCGAGCAAGCCAGCGAGTCAGAATACATCAACATACGACTTCAATGACCTCATTACGTCGAATGGCGTCCTGGAGATAATGCCTGACGGTTATGGTTTCCTTCGCTCAAGCGACTACAACTATTTGAGTTCACCGGACGATGTTTATGTTTCCAACAATATTATAAAGAAGTATGGTCTTAAGACCGGTGATGTTATTGAGTGCCATGTACGTCCGCCTCATGAGGGTGAGAAGTACTTCCCGCTTACATCCATCGACTTCATCAACGGCAGAAATCCGTCGGAGATTCGCGACAGGATACCTTTTGAGCACCTGACTCCGCTTTTCCCTGACGAGAAATTCAATCTCTGCGGTGACCCTAAGACAACTAATCTCAGCACAAGGATTGTCGACATCTTCTCGCCTATTGGTAAAGGACAGCGCGCGCTGATAGTTGCGCAGCCTAAGACGGGTAAGACCATCCTGATGAAAGACATTGCCAACGCCATTGCCGCCAACCATCCTGAGGCTTACCTGATGATGCTTCTCATTGACGAACGTCCTGAGGAGGTCACCGATATGTCACGCACCGTGAACGCTGAGGTTATCGCCTCTACATTCGATGAGCCAGCCGAGCGTCACGTAAAGATTGCCGGCATTGTTCTCGAGAAGGCTAAGCGCATGGTAGAATGCGGTCACGACGTCGTCATATTCCTCGATTCCATAACACGTCTGGCGCGTGCCTACAACACGGTAGCACCTGCAAGCGGTAAGGTTCTTACAGGTGGTGTCGATGCAAATGCACTCCAGAAGCCGAAGAGATTTTTCGGTGCAGCCCGCAACATCGAAGGTGGCGGCTCGCTCACCATCGTTGCAACGGCTCTTATCGATACCGGCAGTAAGATGGATGAGGTTATATTCGAGGAGTTCAAGGGAACCGGCAATATGGAACTTCAGCTCGACCGCAGTCTGTCGAACAAGCGTGTCTTCCCGGCTGTCAACCTTGTGGCTTCAAGTACACGCCGCGACGACTTGCTGCAGGATAAGACGACGCTTGAGCGCATGTGGGTTCTCCGCAAGAATATCGCAGACATGACTCCTATAGAGGCTATGAACGAGGTTCACTCCCGTATGGAGCATACCCGCGACAACAACGAGTTCCTAATCTCGATTAACTCATAAGGACAAACCGTCCGCTGCAAACGACATCGGCAACTACAAATAGAAAGACCACATACAATTCTGTCACAATCTTCAAGACAGATGTTGTATGTGGTCTTTTGTTATATATAGATAATGTAAGGTAAAATCTAGATGTGATTACTGCTAAGTATTGGAAGTGAGATATGATACTTGACAGCAAGGAAACGGATAATGCAGACAGTAAGGAATGACGACACTACGGTTATCGTCAGCGGTGCATCAAGATAGTACAGAAGCCAATAAACGAAGCCTCCGGCAACACATGCCATTGCATAAATCTCCTTATGGAAAATCACCGGAATATTGTTCAGCAGCACGTCGCGTATCACTCCGCCTGCCGCACCGGTTATACAACCCATGATTATCGCAATCCAGAAGGGATGACCCATTGACAACGTCTTCTGTATTCCGGCAATATTGAAGAGCGCGAGACCGAGGGTGTCGAACGCGAACCATGCATTACCGAGTCTCTTCATGAACCTTCCGAAGAGGATTATGAAAAGTAAGGCGAAGGCAGTACATAGGACGTACATCGGACTTGTCATCCAAAAGGGTATCACTCCGAGCATTACATCGCGGATAGTTCCGCCCCCTATTGCCACGGCGAAGCCACAAACGTAACCGCCAAACCAGTCGTAGTGCTTGGCTGCGGCATGTCGTATACCTGATATTGCGAAAGCGAATGTACCCAAGAACTCAATGACTTCTTGCAGTATCTTCAGAAACTCAGGGTCTGTCGTTATCATATAATATTATGAAATTAACTCTTTGAAAGTATTATTGTTACAAGCCATTAACAACATTCACGGGCTTCCCGTCAATGAAAGCCTTGATGTTGCCTGCTGCAATGTGTATCAGGCGGCTGCGAGCATCGCGTGAAGCCCATGCGACGTGAGGCGTAATGTATGCTCTGTCACACTTGAAGAGTGGATTGTCGCTCCTCGGCGGTTCCTCATTGAGCACATCTACGCAATAGGCTCCAAGCTCTTTCGACTGCAAGGCAGCAGCAACGGCATCTTCGTCGACAAGTCCTCCGCGTCCGGTATTGACAAGAATCGAATTCGGATGCATAAGCTGGAGAGTCTTGCTGTTAATCATCTGTCGAGTATCGGTTGTCAGTGGACAATGCAGAGTAACGATATATGATGAGGAAAGCAGTCCCGTAAGTGTCGACTTGCGTATCCATGTCGGCAGATTATGCGTTTCCTTACTCGTCACGGCAGAGACATCCATACCGAAACTGTGGGCTATCATTGCGACCTTCATGCCTATATTGCCTAATCCCACTATTCCTATTGTCTTGCCGGAGAGTTCTATTATGGGCGTATCCCAATAACAGAAGTCGGGCTGACGTGACCATTCTCCATTTCGGGTTTCCGTCGCATAGTGGTCAACGGAGTTCGATATGTTGAGGATATGTGCGAAAACGAGTTGCGCCACGCTGTCTGTGCTGTATGCAGGGACATTGGTTACGACTATGCCACGCCGCTTCGCAGCTTCAATGTCTATGTTATTGTATCCCGTAGCCATCTCTCCAATGTACTTGAGTTTAGGCAACTGACTCATAACATCGTTTGTTATTTCGACCTTATTGACCAATATGGCTTCGGCATCCTTCGAACGTTCAACAACGTCGGAAACACTGTTTGTACGCTCATAGACAGTGTATTCGCCCAGAGTCTCTATTTCTTCCCATGACAAATCGCCGGGATTTACACAATGCTGGTCTAATCCTACTATTTTCATTGTTCGTTTTCTTTAAATCTGTCGCCCCAGCATTGGAGCATTCTTTGATATAGTTTCTCCTCCGACGGACTGTGCTGTGCATGCCAGAAACGAGCATCGGTGAGATTGTCGGGCAAATACTGCTGTTCAGTAAAGTGTCCTGAATAGTCGTGAGGATACTTATAGCCATCGGCATAGCCCAAGTCTGCCATAAGTTTTGTAGGCGCATTCCTGAGGTGGAGAGGCACCGGCTGGTTGCCGCTCTTGCGCACTTCGCTCAAAGCAGCACCTATTCCGAGATATGCAGAGTTTGATTTCGGAGACGTGGCAAGATATACAACAGCTTCAGCGAGAGGAATACGACCTTCCGGCCAGCCTATTTTGCTGACTGCATCGAAAGCCGCATTGGCAAGAAGGAGCGCATTAGGATTGGCAAGCCCTATATCCTCAGCAGCCGAAATGACTATTCGGCGGGCTATGAATTTAGGGTCCTCGCCACCTTCTATCATTCGTGCAAGCCAATAGAGAGCCGCGTCAGGGTCACTGCCACGTATGCTCTTGATGAAGGCAGATATGATGTCGTAATGCATTTCTCCCCCTTTATCGTATGCGAGAGGGTTCTGCTGGAGACAGTCGGAAACGAGTTTGTCGGTGATTTCTATCGTATCAGAATTGCAACTGTCGACAACGAGCTCGAGGATGTTAAGGAGTTTACGGCCGTCACCACCACTATACCTGAATATTGCACCGTTCTCTTTTACCGTGATATGCTTCTTTTTCAGTTCAACATCTTGGGTAATGGCACGGTTAAGAAGCTCGGATAAATCTTCTTTGTCAAGCGAGTTCAACGTATAAAGCTGACAACGGGAAAGCAGCGGGCGGATTACCTCGAACGACGGGTTCTCTGTTGTAGCGCCGATGAGGGTCACGATGCCTTTCTCGACTGCTCCAAGAAGTGAGTCCTGCTGAGATTTGGAAAACCGGTGTATCTCGTCGATAAAGAGAATAGGCGATTTCGTGTTGAAAAAAGAATTGCTTTTCGCTTTCTGAATGACATCACGGACATCCTTGACACCGCTTGTGACAGCAGAAAGAGTATAGAAAGGCACCTTCAACTCGTGGGCAACAATCTGCGCGAGGGTTGTCTTGCCAACTCCGGGAGGTCCCCACAGGATAAAAGAAGTTATCCTCCCCGACTCTATCATGCGGCGTATGACTCCATTCTCCCCTACCAGATGTTTCTGACCGATGTACTCATCCAAAGTATGAGGCCGCATTCTTTCTGCTAAAGGTTCCATAATTACTCTCCTCTTTTATGCAAAGGTAACAATATATTTTCAATATCGGGATACCCGTAAATCATTTATTTTCTGATGGAATAAAGTCTATGGCAAGAACATTAGCGGTATTCTTCCCCACTCTATACCTATTGTCAGGACGCAAGCCTACAACCCAAAGGATTTTGCCACTGCCATCACAAAGAACCAACTGCCGTTTCTTGTCAATCAATGACAACTTGCAATCCGTGAGAAAGTCGCTCACAAGCTTTGAACCAGTCATACCGAAGGGAACAAAGCGGTCGCCTTGCAGACAACTTCTAAGGGTCAACGGGAATGAAATATTGCTACTGTCAAGACATACAGAGTTGCGTGAGCGCGGTATTCTGGAGTCCGCATCCCATGCCTTAGACTTTATGCTGATTTTGGATTTGTCGTCAAAACGATAAAGACCGGGCTCAGGAATCTTCATGATTTTGCCTTCCGACAATTCCTTTTCTGCAATTATTATCTTGTCCCTGTCGATGACTAATTCGTAATTAGCGCTGGTCCACATTCGCCCCGATGTTCCATTCAGCCGGGAATATATATCTGATACCTGACTACTATTAAAGCCATACTTTCTCAATATCTCGTAGAGTACTGATTCAGAGGAAATTTCCTTTTGCAGTTTAGGTATATCTATAAAAACTTGTCCTTCATTAGAAACGACACGGTCAATACTTTCAGCAATGGCATTATTGTAAATCTTAGAGACCTCCCTCAGACTGGCACCGGCATTGGCGATATTCCCTATTACTGCCGGATTAATCTTTTCAAGCATTGGGATTATCTCCAAGCGGAACTTATTGCGGGTTGCATCGGTCTCGAAATTGGTACTGTCGTCAACCCAATCTTGATTCCGCTCGTGAAGATATTCGACAATTTCCGCTCTCGTTACTTTCAACAAGGGACGATAAATAGGAACAGTGTCTTCGGAAGGATGAGCTACGGGCTCAATACCTTTAAGCCCCTGGATACCGGAGCCTCGTACAAGGTTCATCAAAATGGTCTCTGCCTGGTCGTTCTTGTTGTGAGCCACGCACAGACCATCAGCTCCGATATCCTTTGCCAATGCGAAAAAATAGGAGTAACGCAGATTTCTAGCAGCCGTCTCGATACTCTGGTGATGCAATGACGCATATTCCTTGGTATCGAAATGGGCAATGTGCAACTTTACACCTTTGCTCCTACACAAAGCCTTGCAGAAGTTCTCGTCACGGTCGCTTTCCTCTCCGCGAAGATGAAAGTTACAATGTACAGCTTCAACATTATAGCCATTCTCTAACAGGAGCAGAAGTAATGCCGTACTGTCGGCACCACCAGACAATGCACTGAGATAAAGGTAAGACTTATTTAATGATATACTAATCATTCAACATAAAGTACTAAGCCCTTAAGATATTCTCCCTCAGGATGATATATGTTTATAGGATGGTCGGCAGGCTGATGCAATTGATGCAGGATGCGTACACGACGACCTGTCTGAGCGGCAGCAGTGAAGACGGCTTCGCGGAAGTTGTCCTTTGTAACTACTTGTGAACAACTGAACGTAAAGAGTATTCCTCCATGACGGATATGTTCTAATCCTTTGACATTAAGGCGAATGTAACCTCTGAGACCGTTACGAAGAGCCTTGCGGTGCTTGGCAAAAGCGGGCGGGTCGAGTATCATAAGGTCGTATGCATCGTCATGACTGTCGAGGTACTTGAATGCGTCTTCGCAATAAGCTTCATGACGTTTGTCGCCGGGGAAGTTCAATTCTACATTCTCACGGGTCAGCTCAATTGCCTTTGCCGAGCTGTCGACAGAATGCACCAGTTTGGCTCCGCCTCTCATGGCGTAAACTGAAAAGCCTCCGGTATAACAGAACATATTAAGCACGGAACGCCCCTTAGAATAGTGCTCAAGCAGAGAACGATTGTCCCTTTGGTCGACAAAGAAACCGGTCTTTTGACCTTTCAGCCAGTCGATATGGAACTTCAGGCCATTCTCTATAGCCATATTATTATCTGTAGAACCGTAAATGAAGCCGTTCTCCTGCTCAAGATTTGCCTTGTACGGCAGCGTTGTCTCACTCTTATAATAAATAGCGCGAAGCCCCTGGCCAAGAACGTCAAGCAAAGCGGAGGCAATAGCATCTCTGTTTACATGCATTCCGACACTGTGAGCCTGCATAACGGCTGTGTCATCATACATATCTATAATAAGGCCGGGAAGGTTATCGCCCTCGCCATGTACCAAACGGTATGTCGTATTTACCTCTGCTGAGCCGCCATTCTTACGGATTACGCCAATAGCCAGCCTTACTTCGTAGGCTTTTCTGATTCGTTCTCTCCAGAAGTCCTGAGTTATCTGGATGTCCTCAAAGCTCAAAACGCGGACGGCAATAGAGCCTATCTGATAATGACCGACGGCAAGGAACTCGCCATCAAAGCCAACGACACGGACAGTGTCGCCCTCTTCTATGCCGTCGTCCTTACTTAGAATTGCACCTGAAAATATCCAAGGATGGAAACGCCGAAGGCTTTCTTCCTTATGCTTCTTCAGTCTTATTGTCTTGTATGTTCCCATCATTGTCCTCTTCTTTTATAGTTACCAATGTATAATCGCCAGTTTCCTTCAGGCGTTTCATTTCTTCGTATAGCATGATACATGCCCAGGCATCTGTTGCCGCATAGCCTTTTTGCTTCTCGGTAAGCTGAGGATTCTCCCAGTTAGATAATTGCTCTCGCTTCGATATGCACTGATGGAAAATATTCGCGCACAACTTTTGCAGACTCAAATCCTCAATACCAAGTTCCTTTGTATGCTTTTGTAAATCGATAAAGTATCCAGGTTTGAAATCAGCCCTATGATGAAGCATCAGCATATCGTCGTTAAGTGAAAGTCCAATCTTTGGTACCGTTGTATCTTCTAACAATCTTATTATTGATTGTGGCATCCCTATCCGATTCAGACGGAATAGAAAGCAGGTGTCATGGTCTGACACTTGGAGAAGTGCAACCTGATGGCTTTCGCCTTTGTGGAAGGTCGGACGGGTCTCAGTATCTACTCCCAGAATATCCTGTGACAGCAGATAATCAACGGCTTTGTCAGCTTCCGAAAGCGTATAGATAACCTCAATGCGACCAGGAAACAGGACTCGGGGTAATTGCCCTATCTTTTTCTTGTCGAATTTATTGTATATGATTTTGGTCATTTAACGATAATCTTTTGCGATGCAAAATTAGAAAAAAAACATGAACTTATGGTTTGTTTATCTGCTTTTTTATTAATTTTGCAGTAAAATAACCGAGTTATAAGATGACAAAGAAAAAATCCAACCGCAAAAGCAAGACGTTCAGCCAGGCGATTGGTCTCGATAATATAATAAATGACAAGACTAACTTTATATTCGGCATAGTGTTACTGTGCTTGGCAATATTTATAATAATTGCCTTTTTCAGCTATTTCAGCACGGGAAAAGCCGACCAGAGCCTTGTCAACGACTTAAGACCGAACGAGGTCTTTAACAGTGCTAAGGAGTTCCAGAACAGTTGTGGAAGCTTGGGGGCTGTCCTCTCAGACTTTCTAATACACAAATGTTTTGGCATCCCTGCATTTATTATACCCTTCTTCATAATCCTTTGGGGATTGAAGTGCATGGGCGCGTATCCGAAGCTTAACCTTTGGAAATGGTTCTTCGCATGTGCGCTGATCATGATATGGTCGTCTGTTACCTTCGCAAAATTTCTTACGCCGCTTACAGGAGAAAGAATCTTCAATCCGGGTGGTGGTCACGGTCTCTTTATTTGCCAGTGGTTTGAAGGACTTATAGGAAGCCCGGGGCTCATTGGCGTACTCATTATTACCGCTCTTGCGTTTCTTACATACTTGACTTCGGAGACGATTACGTTCGTACAGAAGCTTATGAACCCGATTGGATATATCTCCAAGAAGGTGAAGTTCACGGTGAAGAACGCCGAGAAAGTTGACGGGGATGTTGCTATTGCCCAGCCAGAGCCAGAAGAAACGGAAGAACCGGAACTGGAGGTCGTAGAGGAGCCTGATGTGGAAGAAGAGGAGCCGAAAGAGGAAAAGAAGGAATATGACAAGGAAGTCAATATGGAAGTCGTCGCTGTTGCAAAGGACGAGAAGGCTTCCGGCAACACCGTCGTAGAAAAATCGGAGCTTACTCCGATTAATCCTAAGGAGCCATTCACTCACTGGAAGGCACCAAGTGTTGACTTGCTTAAGAAATATCCGTCGGACGATAAGACTTCGTTCATTAACAAGGAAGAACTTGAGAACAACAAAGACCGTATCATAAAGGTGCTGAATGACTTCGACGTGCAGATACGCTCGATACGTGCAACCGTCGGACCGACCATTACCCTTTATGAAATAACACCGGCGCCGGGTATCAGAATTTCCAAGATTAAGCATTTGGAAGACGATATTGCGCTGAGCCTTGCTGCAAAGGGAATTCGTATTATAGCGCCAATGCCGGGTAAAGGAACGATAGGTATAGAGGTGCCGAACGAGCATGCCAATATCGTTTCCATGTGGAGCATAATCAATTCCAAGACTTTCGAGGAAACGAAGATGGAACTTCCGATTGCATTGGGTAAGACTATCGACAACCAAGTCTTCACCGTAGATTTGGCAAAGATACCTCACTTGCTCGTTGCGGGTGCTACAGGACAGGGTAAGTCTGTTGGATTGAACGCCATAATAACGTCTTTGCTCTATAAGAAGCATCCAAACGAATTGAAGATAGTCCTTGTTGACCCTAAGAAAGTTGAGTTCAGTGTATATGCTCCGATAGCCAAGCACTTCATGGCGGCACTTGAGGATAACATGGACGACCCTATAATAACGGACGTTCAGAAAGTTGTCAAGACGTTAAACGGACTATGTGTACTCATGGACCACCGTTACGACTTGCTTAAACTTGCAAAGGTTCGAAACATAAAGGAATACAACCGCAAGTTCCTCAACCGTAAGTTGAATCCAGAAGAAGGCCATGAGTATATGCCTTATATAGTTGTTATAATCGATGAGTTCGGCGATTTGATTATGACTGCTGGTAAGGAGATAGAGCTTCCAATAACTCGTATAGCCCAGTTGGCACGTGCCGTGGGCATACACATGATAATTGCCACGCAGAGACCTACGACAAAGATTATCACTGGAACAATTAAGGCAAACTTCCCAGGGCGTATAGCGTTCCGTGTAGGTTCAAGAATTGACTCTCAGGTGATACTCGACCGTACCGGAGCTCAGCAGCTTGTCGGCCGAGGCGATATGCTTTATCTTAATGGTAGCGAACCTACACGTGTACAATGTGCTTTCGTTGATACTCCGGAAGTAGAAGCTATATCGAAGTTTATTGCAGAACAACCGGGTCCGGTAGAGCCATTGTTGATACCTGAACCTGCCAGTGAAGACGGTGAGAACGGCGAAGGCAACGGCTTGGATGCTAATAGCCTCGACTCATACTTCGACCAGGTCGCTCGTATGGTAGTACAAACGCAGACGGGTTCAACAAGTAAGATACAGCGAATGTTCTCTATCGGTTATAATAGAGCCGGAAGATTGATGGACCAACTCGAAAAAGCCGGTATAGTAGGTGCGGCAGATGGAAGTAAGCCTCGTCAAGTTCTGATTACTGATATCAACTCGCTTGAATCACTGCTATCTTCATTGCATAAATAAGATATAACTGTTTTAGCGCATTGAAGAGCCTTGGATATAAAAGAAAAAATTTATTAAGGAAATGCGAAACAATATTATAAGAAGTGTAGCATGCATTGTTCTTATGCTTATTGGTGTATATAATGCAGACGCACAGAATTCTACTCAGGCACGGCAGATACTTGATAGGACTGCCAATAAGATACTGAGCAGCAAGAATGGAGCATCGGCAAATTTCTCAATATCAGATGGCCGGGGTATGTCAGCATCTGGAACTGTTAGCATTAAAGGCAATAAGTTCTATGCTTCTACTCCTCAGGTAAAGGTATGGAACAACGGTAAGACCCAATGGGCATATACCATATCGACTAATGAAGTTACAATCTCCACTCCGAACGACGCTCAACAAATGTCGGTTAACCCTTATAAGTTCGTTTATCTTTATAAAAGAGGGTATCGGATGAGCTACAAAAACAAGGGAAATAATTATGAAGTACACCTTACTAGCATAAATCCTGCACGCTCAATACCGGAAATTTATATTACAATAAACAAGAATTATATTCCGACATCGGTAAAAATGAGACAGGGGAAGAGTTGGACTACCATTAGGATAAGCAAATTCCATTCTGCCAGGCTTTCAGATAATGTATTCCTGTTTACCAAGAGTAAGGCACCAAGAGCAGAAATCGTGGATTTGAGGTAATAGGGTTTGATAATATGTAACATAAACGTAAAAATAATAAAGATATCAAAATCACAGGGCATTCAACTATATACGAACTGTTTCGCCAATGCAAATTGTCTCAAGAGCGAAATCCGGCATGGTATCAAGACTCTGCCTCTCATCATATAGTTGCATTGTTCAAGGTTGTTATTACTATATATTTGGGTTTGCTTGGATATTTATTAAGTATCCTTGTTATTAATGCCGGAAGTGTCAATGGGCTTCAATTTATATCGGGCATAATGCCAATATTACTGCTAGCTGACTTTATATTAAGGTTCGCTTTGCAGAATTACAGTCCATTAAACATGAAGCCCTACTTGCTTTTACCTATACAAAGACGATCGATATCAAACTTTTATGTGCTGAATTCTATATCCTCCAGCTACAATTTCGTTCCCCTACCCTTCTTCTTTGTTTATGGCTGGATTACGATTTTACCAGGATATGGATTTCTGTTCTTCATGTATTATATATTAATAATGTTTCTATTGTTAGTAGCCAACAACCTATGGCATCTGATTGCACGCTCATTGATACAATTTAAGGCACGAAACATCCTACTTCCGATAATTGTTTATGCTGTAATAGGCTTGCCGCTAATACTTACGGGGTCCTTTGACTTCAACGCATTTTGTATCTTCTACGCATTCATAGGCGAATATCTGTTCATGGCTTCGCCTCTGCTAGTATTGATTTTAGCAGGAAGTCTGCTAGTATTGTATGTCATTTGCAGAAGGATTATAGGTAAATTCGCTTTTCGGGAAATCCAAACAAATAAGGCTGACTCCATCGTTAAGTCAGGTAAATCTTATAAGCTACATATAAACAGCTATATACAACCGGAACTTCTGTTGGTTTTACGCAACAAACGACTGCGCAACAGTTTTACATTAGCTATTATAATGCTATTAATTTCGTCTGCGATAGTAGGCTTGCTGCCGAATTATGGTGATAGTGCAGGGCGTCAGTTTTGGCTTATTTATGGCTTCGGCATATTCGCGGAGACAATGCTTGTAAGAATAATGGGCAACGAAGGAAACTATATAGAATTCATTTCCACTCATAGTAATGTTACCCTCAAAATGCTAAAAGGGAAATATTATTTCTATTCTGCAATGGAACTGCTCCCCATCCTGCTGTTCTCGCCGTGGATTCTAAATCAAAGTGTCGGCTTATCAACATTAGTTGCATATTCGCTATTTACAGTTGGACCTGTTTATTGCTTCTATTTTCAACTAGCTGTATATAATAATCAGACTATTTCAGGCAATAAAAAGCTATCAGGGAAAAACACTTACAAAGGTCGTTCTATGCAATCAATCTTTCTTATAGTAGAACTGATGTTGTCTTGGGGCATAATTCTAGGACTGTTAAGGACATTAGGCGCAAGTATAGCGGAGGTCGTTATGGCATCAACCGGAATAATTTTTATAGCCACACATCATTTATGGTTGAGGAATATTTACAAACGAATGAAGAAGCGTAAGTATCAAAACATAGAATCATTCATAGTAACAAGAGGTTAATAAGGTCGTCTGAATAGAAACTGTTATTATCGAAAAATCCCCTGTAGATTATGGTTTAAGTATCAACAATCTATAGGGGAAAATCCAATTAGCTCAAATGATTGAGCTTCATTTTAAGTTTTTAAAGGTCGAACCTATATCCAAGGGTAATCTGGAAGATACTATTCTTTGGCTTGTCAATATCGTCGACATTAGTCAATCCCCAGTTGTATCGGGCGTCAAGAACAACATTCTTGTACCCATAAGATACACCAACAGGAATAGAGAAATCAAATGTTTTCACATCCCTGGCATCATCTTTATCTACCATAAAGCCCGGTTGAACGCCAAACTTCACTGCAAGTCCCTTAACGACATATACATTTGCAAGTATTGGAATATTGATATAGCTTGGCGACCAAGTATAATGTCCATCCACAGCGCCATCAAACTTAGCGCCCTGACGTGAGTATAGCAAACCTGCACTAAAAGAGAAGATGTCGGTAGCCTGGTACTCTCCTTCTACTCCACCTACAAAATCAACACGCGCCTTAACATCGCCCCCGTCACGAAGGTCTGCGATATTGATACCAACCTTTGGTTGGAGAGAGAAAGAACCAACATCATGCTGAGCATCGGCACATATAGATGCAAGCATAACGGCAGCCGTAAGTATAATCTTTTTCATAGTTCCTTTTACTTTGTTGTCTGTTATTATATTTACATTCGCTTTTTGCTGATGCAAATATAACTCATATTTTATAACTCACAAAGAAAAGTGTAGGTTTTAACATTTAAGCAAATTCAACAGTATGTATAAACGAGGGCATAATCATCATTTATAATATCGAAAATGTTTACATCCCTTTTACTTTTTAAATCGGTGACTTTGGTCATCTCCTCATTAACCTTCATCTCTTGATAGGTAAGGTCCTCAGACGAAAAGAGTTTGTAGACGGCTTCCTTGGCACACCAATAGACAAGATGGTCGTTAACACTTTTGGGGGCTTCATCCTGTCGAAGAAAACGGCTGGCAATCTTCATCACCCTATCACTCTTATACTCTATATCGATACCAACATTATATCGCTTCGACAGCATAATAGCAATAAATCCACCGGACTTAAAGACTGTATGTGAAATACTTATATTGTAAGTATCAAGCAGAGGCTTGCCATTTTTGTCATGGGTCAGCTTCTCTTTACCAACAAGGGCGCTGAGCATTTGTCTTTCAGCTTTGCGCTCACGCTCCCTTGCAGTTAATTCTGGTACGACTGGTATTGCGTCGATTGCAATTAGTATATCATCATAGACGTTGATGCATTCCATCTATTTTTCAATCTTTGGCGTTGCCTTATCCTTCGGAAGTATGGTTACCTTTATGCGACTAATACGACGTTCTTCAATACCTACAACTTCAAATTCGTAGTTCTTATAGTCGACCTTTTCATGAAGACTGAGGAAGTCGCCCTTTATCTCAAGGAGAAGACCTGCAAGCGTATCTGCGTCGCCTTCTACTTCGTCAAATTCATCATCGTCGATATTCAGAATCTTAGTGAAATCACTAAGGAGCGTTTTGCCTTCGAATATATAAGTGTTGTAAGAGAGCTTCGAATAAGTTTTCTCCTCTTCGTCATACTCATCGTTAATCTCACCAACGATTTCCTCAAGTATATCCTCAAGTGTTACAAGACCACTTGTACCTCCAAACTCATCGACGACTATAGCAATATGGACTTTATTCTCCTGGAATTCACGGAGCAAGTCATCGATTTTCTTCGTTTCCGGAACAAAATATGGCGGACGTATAAGACTCTGCCAACGGAAATTGTCCGGCTTTGAAAGATGTGGCAGTAAGTCTTTTATATACAGTATTCCACGAATATTATCCTCATTGTCCTGATAGACAGGGATACGCGAATAGTTGTTGTCAACTATACATTTCAGGACCTCCTTATACGTACTGTGAATGTCCAAGTCTATAATATCCTGTCTGGAAGTCATAACCTCTTTGGCTGTTTCGTCGCCAAATCGGATTATGCCTTTCAGCATACTCTGCTCGTCTTTTATATCGTTGCTGTCCGTCAGCTCAAGTGCCTGCTCCAAATCATCAACTGATAATTGGCGTGACTCCTTCTGAACGACTTTCTCAGCGAAGTTTCCGCTTTTAAGAAGAATATTCTCTACAGGCCAAAAGAGTTTTCTAAGGAATAGGACGCCTCTCACAGCACGGCGGCAGAAAGCTAAAGGCTTCTGTCGACTATACACTTTTGGCATAATCTCACCAAACAACAGCAACAAGAAAGTGAGGATAACAGTGATACAAAGAAACTCCAGCCATGCAACATTGAACTTTATAACCTGCCCGAAAGCATAATTCAACAGCATTATTATCGTAACGTTAACAAGGTTGTTGGTTATTAAAATGGTTGCAAGAGTACGCTCGGAATCCTCACGAAGCATTTGGATTTTCTTGTCTGTATCCGTTTTCTGTTGATCAAGTTCATTTATGTCATTCGGAGAAAGACTGAAGAAAGCAATCTCAGAACCACTTGCAAATCCAGACAGAAGCAATAACACGGCAGATAGGACAAATGCAATTATTGCACCAGTCGTTATCGAACTGAATGTTACTAATGATGAAATATCAGCTAAGGGAATCATTTCAGAATGGTAATTTATCCTGATTATCAGAAGACTCGTCAGTGGTGACACTTGCACCAGTCTTCTTTTCTTGTACACGACGTGGAGTCAGGAGCTCCATGTTTTCAGCATATATCTCTGCTACATATCGCCTTTGACCTTTCTTATCATCATAAAAGCGGTAGCGTAAGCGTCCATCAACATACAATTTGTCACCCTTGTGGACATACTTCTCGACTACCTTTGCCAAGGCTTTATAGAAAACCACATTATGCCAGTCGGTTCTTTCGGGAACTTTAGTACCATTAGGCAAGTTATACCCACGCTCAGTCGTAGCCAGTCTTAACGTTGCTACGCACTGGTCTTTGTCGTAATACCGCACATCTGGGTCCTTTCCGACATTTCCTATGAGCATGGCTCTATTCATAATACGAACTTAATAATATCTTACAATATGGGAAACTACTTCCACATACCAAGATAAGAGAATTTAAAATTCTTTCCTTTTGGCGAAGGGAACTGGCTGCGCCTGTCAACGCGAGTTTGAAGATAATCAACTATACGGTTATAGCAGTCTAGACCGGAGACAGCCTTGCATCTAGCTACGAAATGTGTATCACGGTATTCATGCTTACCGGTTGCAGGCACGAGGACAACCCGCTTGAAGTCGAGACTACCCTCATACCATCCGTCACGCTGCTCATTGAGCTGCGCAATAACGGGATTCGCATCCCTGCGACCATCCTCTGAATTGCTGCGTAAAGCCTTTTTGTCCTTAAAATCCTGCATCGTTGCTGCCTCAGTCTTAATCATTATAAAATAGACATGTGGACGGACTTTGCAACGTTTGGGGAAAGTAACATCGCTATCTACATAGCTCCGAATGTCATTTTCTAAATTCTGGTCTAATGGAATTTCTGGTATAGATGCTAAAAAGTCTAATGCTTCGTCTGCGTTATGCACTAAAGCTTCATTATCAAAGAATCTAATATATAAGTTCATGAATTTGTTTAGAATTTACTTAGGACAAAGAGCGGCAAACGGGACTCGGACCCGCGACCTCGACCTTGGCAAGGTCGCGCTCTACCAACTGAGCTATTGCCGCAAAATTGAAATTATGTTTATGTAATTAAAAATGTGAAGAGGAGGAGACTCGAACTCCCACGATACAATTATCACTACCCCCTCAAAGTAGCGCGTCTACCAATTCCGCCACCTCTCCAACATAAAATCAAGAGTCTTGAATCTAAAAGTGCCCAGAACAGGACTCGAACCTGCACGTCGTGAAACACACGCACCTGAA
>OMVI01000068.1 GCA_900314455.1 uncultured Prevotella sp.
ACCCGCGACCTCGACCTTGGCAAGGTCGCGCTCTACCAACTGAGCTATTGCCGCATAACCTGAATGTCAGGTGCATTTCCCTAAATGCGAGTGCAAAGGTAATACAATTAGTTCGATTACGAAAGAGGACAAACGAGAAATATTTATGGCTTAACGTTTATTAACTAATTCCTTCATTTACGGACAATCAATGTTGATACGAATAAGAGCCTCGAAATACAGGCTTTTACATATTATATTTATATATCATAAGTTGTACCAAGTATAAGGGACAAGCCTTAAGAGATGCATGGAAAAGTAAAGAGCGGATGCAGAATCGTTGGTAGGTTCTTTTTATCCTTTATAATTTGCAAAATTCCTTGATTATTTAAAACTTTGCATCAGAAAGGCGTCGACTATGTATGCAAAGTCCTTAAATAATTATTGGAACTATATTTCTATTCTGTCGCTAACAGCTCAGAATAGGAAACGGTTGACAAATACTCTAATGAAGATTAATAACAAAGAATAACTGCAATCTACTTAAAACAACTTATATATGAAGAAAAAGGCGTGGCACCGTGGGCTTGCAGTACCTCGTGCCCGCAATGTCATTGAGGCAATCATGTGGCACTGCTATAGTAAGAATTCTCAGGCTTACAGCTGCGCTATGCAGTTCTATAACCTACCAAAAGCCGACCGAGATGCTGTCGTGAAATTCATTAATTCGATATAATATTCATTAGATAATTTCACCTATAACCCAATAGTCCTGCAATGCAAACCGAATCGGTTTACGTTGCAGGACTATTTGTATTTCAGTTACTGATTGTCATTCTTATAGTTAAATATGTATAAACAGAGGCGGATTTAAACAATAAATGAGCTGTCTTACCATTTAAAGTAAAACAAACAAGTTGATATCAAATGAAAAAGAGCTTATTATTTTGTCTGTTTTGTCTGCTGATACCTTTCGCAGCATCATCGCAAAACACGTACCACGGGCAGTACACACGCAGTTTTCATGACATAATGAATGACGTTTCACATCGCTGGAATGTGAAATTCACCTATACAGAAGGAGTTGATACAGCCGGACTGAAGCTTCCTTACGCTGATTTCCGTGTCCGCCCCTACTCTCTTGAGGAAACTTTGACTAACATCTGCAAGTATTTCGATTTCAATTGGTTTAAGCAAAACGATCACAAATATAAAATAAAACTTTACGAATATCCCCGTCGCCACGTCGAAGAAGGCAGGCAAATGCTCGCTTATCTCAACACGCTTTATTCCAATAAGGTACAGTTTGAAGCACGCCGTGACAGCGTACGCCGTGAAGTTCGGCAAAGGCTGGAGATTGACAAGTACATGGACTCTCTGACACATAGTAAGCCCGTGTTAGGCAAAGTCGTTGTTCACGATGGATACACTACACAAAACATCTGCATTGAGACACTTCCTGGTGAGCATCTTTTTGGTACAATATACACTCCGCATCCAGATAAGGCAACGCTGAAAAAATGGAAGCAAAAGAACGGAACAGGCAAGTTCGCGCTTATAATCTGTCCGGATGGTCACTTTAAGGGTGGACGCTATCGTCCTGACGAGCAGCAACGCCTTGGTACATTGGCACGTATGGGAGCTGTCTGTGTAGACTTCGACCTCTACGGATGGGGACAGAGCGAGCAGGAATACGGTCCAAACAGTCACCGAACAGACCGTGCACACGTCATACAGGCACTAAATGCCGAAGTGCTTCTCGATTATATGTGGAACAACCGCAAAGATATTGACCACAAGCGCATTGGTGTCAATGGCGGTTCGGGCGGCGGTTCACACACCATTCTTCTCACCGTTCTCGACGACCGCATAACAGCGGCGGCTCCAACAGTAAACCTTGCAAGCCATTTCGACGGCGGTTGCCCATGCGAAAGTGGCAAACCGATTCACCTTTCGGGCCATGGCACATGCAATCCTGAGCTCATCGCGTTCTTTGCACCGCGTCCATTGCAGATAGTAAGTGACGATGGCGACTGGACATCGTCAGTTCCGACACTGGAATATCCATACCTTCAGCGCATCTATGGCTTCTATAATGCAACCGACAAAGTAGAGAACATTCATCTGCCGGGTGAACGTCACGACTACGGACCTAATAAGCGGAAAGCCAACTACAGTTTCTTTGAGCGTGTATTCAACCTCGACCCAATTCAATGTGATGAGAGTAAAGTCACCATTCTCAGCGCCAATGAATTGCAAAGTAAGATAAAGTAATCGCAAGGCACATAGGAATTCACATTTAAAGAGTGCATAAACGAAAATACCTGACGGTAGATCTCTCTGCCGGCAGGTATTTTTTTATATCTAAAAGTTTAGTCTATTTCGTTATTGTTTGAACTTCACTGTCACCCGGTTTAAACAGAAAGCCGGTGGCGGTAGTGACATCAACCTTGTATGGAGTCCATGTTATCTTAGTCCAGTCAATCTCGGATGTATTCTGAGCGACCGGCACTGTCGGCAGCAAAGAACCGTCACGGACAAGGATGATACAAGGAATAGGATTCTTACTGATTCCCTCAACCAGCTCTGATTGCTGTGGAACTGACAGTATTTCATAACCGCCACCGTTTACAACCTTATGAGTCTGATAGTCAATCCACTTACCCTTAGGAAGGTAAACAGTACGGCTGTTGCCCTTCTCCATCAACGGAGCTACGAGGATTTGTGAACCGAACATATACTCATCCTCACAAAGCCATGAACCGGCGTCGTGCGGGAACTCTACAAACAGAGCACGGACCATCGGCAGACCCTTCTCTGTGCAAAGCTTAGCTTGTGCGAACACGTATGGCATAAGCTTGTATTTCATCTCAGCACAATCGCGGAAAGCATCCGTAAACGACTCACTGATGAGCCAAGGCTCTGTTGGTGGCGCTCCATGAGCACGTGAATGACTCGACAGGAAACCGAACGGAAGCCAACGGCGATAAAGGTCCTCCGGGCTCTTCGTTACGAAGCCACCTATGTCATGACTCCAGAAAGAGAATCCACTGAGACCCAGGCTGAGTCCACCGCGCAGATCACCCATCATGCCCGTTGAGCCAGTCTCATTCGTTGCAGCATCACCGCCCCAGTGCAACGGGTAGCGCTGTGAGCCTGCCCATGCCGAACGAGCCCAGATAACAGGTGAAACACCGGATGCGATAGCATCGTCTGAGCCTGCGGTTACTACTCCTTCACTCTTAGCAATGCCCTCAAAGAGAGCCTTGTTATAGCGTAATGGATACAGATTGTGCTCATAGAAGCCACTACGGCCACTGTTATAAAATCCATTAAAAGGTGCTGCCTCACCGAAATCGCACTTGATTACAGACACGCCCTTATTGATAAGACCACCTATCTTCGACTGATACCAGTTGACGGTAGCAGGGTTTGAGAAGTCGAGCACTGCATCCTCGTAAGGCAGACTTCCATTGCCGTTCTTTACAACAAGTCCATTGGATACGAGCTCATTGAAGTAACGGTTCTTCGGAGTGAAATAAGGAAGCTGCCAGAGACAAGCGTGGAATCCGTCATTCTTAAGACTCTTCAGCATGCCGTCAGGATTTGGGAAGCGCTCTTTAGAGAATTCATAGTCGCATTGCCAGTCAACGCCGAACCAACCAGTATCAAAGTGAATAACATCAGACGGTATCTTGTGAGCGCGAAGTTGCTTAGCAACCTCAAGGCCCTCCTTCTGCGAGAAGTAGCTTATACGGCTCATCCACGTTCCGAAAGTCCAAAGCGGAAGCATAGGGCTCTTACCTGTTACATCAGTATATGCATCGAGGATTTCCTTTGGCTCACCGAAGAAAATGAAGAAGTCCATCGTCTCGTCGCCAAGAAACAGTCTTTGGGCACCTATGTAGCTTTGTCCGAAGTCACAGGTTGCTGGTGCAGAGGTATTCATGAAGATACCGTAGCCTCGGTTAGAGAAGAAGAAAGGTATCGGCTTATACTCTCCGTCCGTTTCCGGTCCTTGAGGGTCGGTGACATGTAGATTGACCTTCTGCCCCACTTTATTAAGCGAGGTGAAACTCTCTCCACATCCATATATACGCTCGCCAGGTGAAAGAAGGAACACAGGGTCTATGCTTCTTGAGTTGTCGGAGCCTCGCTTGATGAACGAGAACGGCAGCAACTTCACCTGCGTACTATCATCGTCGATGATGTGGCGGGTCTGTGTGAGCAACTTGCCGTCCTTGTCCTTCAGTATGAGACGGAACGGATACTTCTGTATCTCGAGAGTTCCAGTTGGCAGAGTGTAGTCAACTGCATTTGCACTTGATGATACAGTGCCGGCCGTGGAAGTAAGGCTCTTCTCCTTCTTCAGGAACTCCGGCGAAAGCATAGGGTTGTCATCATCAGTGTAAGCAGACTCTATAGGACTCGTCAACATCGTAACACGGATGGTGCGGTCGTCGATTACCTTGACACGAATCTTCAAATTAGGGTCGTTGTCGTACTGTGTGTCAGGGAAGTCGAGCATCTTCATGCGCACCGGCCAGTAGCCGTTGAGGTTGAAAGCCTGACGCGGTGACATGCGATAACGCTTCCAATTGACGAGTCCCTCGCCCTTCGCCGTGTCGAAACCGGCAAGACTGTCAGCGAGGAAATACGTGTTGCCCATGTCATTGAAGTCAGTCGACATATCGCGTGACATATTTTGAAGATACTCCACGCCGTCGTTCGTCTGTAATTGGGCAAAGCCGCTAAATGCTGTAAGTAAAGCACAAACGGTCAAAAAGAGTTTTTTCATTTTGTTACTATTAGTTTTCTTGGTTAGCAAATAGCCTCCCCACAATGGGGAGGCCATATATCGGATTACTTAAAGATTGATGTTAGCCTCTTTAAGGTCTACAGCTTTTGCATTAAGAGTCACATTGCCGTTGGCATCCGGAGCGACAATCACCATGCACTTGCCAAAGAAAGCGCGGCGGTTGTCAGCCTTGAATCGCTCAAGGGAGAACTCGCTTCCATTGTCGACACCGGCAATCTTGCCACCTTTAACGTCGAAGAATATCTGATTATCGGCATTCGGACAGAGATTGCCGTCCTTGTCTACAACCTCGACATTAACGAAAACGAGGTGCTGGGTGGCAGGCGATGCTTCGTGACCAAAAGCAGATGGCTTGACAGGATTTGCCTTACGCCCATCGTAGTCGACTGTTAGGCGAATATGGTCGGACGCTCCCGCTGTCTTAATGGTCTCCGAGCGAACCTCCTTACCATTCTTGCGGGCTACGACTTTCACTTCTCCCGGCTCAAACTTGACGCGCCATCCGACGTGGAATTCTGTGGCTTCGAGATTGAGATGGTCGTGAAGCTTGTACAGTTCTTCCGTCGGTTCAGCTCCGGTCTTGCGTCTTACGCCCTGGCTTTTGCCGTTGATGAACAACTCAACCTCATCTGCATTGTTGTAATAGCACCACATATCGACCGTCTGACCTGGCAGCCAGTTCCAGTGAGGGAACAGATGAAGAACGTCCTTATTGGTCCATTCGCTCTGGTACATATAATATACGTCCTTCGGGAAGCCAGCTAAGTCGATTATTCCGAAGTATGAACTGTGGGCAGGAAAGCCATACGGAGTCGGCTCACCAATGTAATCGAAACCTGTCCAGATGAATTGTCCGAAACAGTAAGGCGTGTGCTTGACCGCATTCCATGTCTCTTCGTGGGTAGCACTCCAAGGTGCGTGCATGTTGTCGTAAGCCGAACACATCATCGAAGGGTCTGTGTAAGGCAAATCCCAGCGTGAAGGCGCCATCATAATGGTATCCGACGGCTGCGGATAATAGCCTCGTGTCATCAACCCGGAGACACTTTCAGACATGAAGAATGGTTTGCCGGGGAAGTTCTTCGGAACATCCTTTATCCACTGATGGTGATAGTTGAAGCCGATGAGGTCGATAGAACCGCTCTTGAAGAGAAGGTTGCCCGGGTCTGGCTCGTTGCAACCAGCTGTTACCGGACGGAAAGAGCCCTGCCAATCCTTACCCTTCGGCAGTGGGTCGTTGTCGCGGATAATCTGCGCAAGGTGCTTGGTAAGAATGGAATTAGGATGAAGTCCGTCGGTATTCTCAACCTTATGACCGGCATTGAGTATCATGTTAGCCTGGTCTAGGGTCAACTCGTCGTCACCTGTCGAAGTCCATTGCTCCAGAACTTCGTTGCCAATGCTCCACGCAATGATTGACGGATGATTGCGGTCGCGCAGTACCAGGTCTGACAAATCGCGCTCATGCCACTCGTCGAAGAAACGTGCATAGTCGTTCTTGGTCTTCTTGCGGCGCCACATGTCGAAGCTTTCGTCAAGTACGACGATGCCCATAGTGTCACACATGTCAAGCAGTTCAGGTGCAGGAGGATTGTGAGTGCAACGCAGGGCATTGACTCCCATATCCTTCAGTCGCAGAAGCTTGCGATGCATGGCATCCTCATTGAATGCAGCACCTAAAGCACCGAGGTCGTGATGCTCACAGACGCCGTTCAGCTTAAAGTTCTTTCCGTTGAGCCAAAAGCCTGTCTTGGCGTCAAAACGGAAACTGCGGAAACCGGTTGACGTGTAAACCTCGTCGATGGTCTTACCGTTTACGATGAGTTCGGTCTTTACATTATACATATAAGGGTCCTCGACAGACCACAGGTGAGGCTTGCTGACCTTAAGGAATTGCGATGCAGTGCCACTCTCATTTGAGGCAACGACTTTGCTCTGAGCGTCGTAGACGGTATTGCGGATAGCCGGATGCACACCGCTATGGTTCTCGTCGGTGTATTTGGCAGTAACTTCTACCCCACCCTTCTCATTCGTCACGACTTGGATGCCCCAGTGGTCGAAGTGCAACGGGGATGTCGTCGTGAGCCAGACATGGCGGTATATGCCGCAACCGCTGTACCAACGTGAGTTAGGCTGGTCGCTGTTGTCTACCTTAACGGCAATGACATTGTCGCCATCGCGTAACTCCTGGGTTATATCGTACTCGAAAGAGCTGTAGCCGTATGGCCTATGACCAACTGCTTTACCGTTGACATAGACTGTGGAGTTCATGTAAACACCATCGAAAGCTATCCAGTAACGTGCATTCTTACTGCGAATATCACTCAGATTACTAACGGTGAAGTGCTTACGGTACCACCCTATTCCGCCCGGTAAGGCTCCGCCACCTGCCCCCGACGGGTTGTCGGCACGGAAATCGCCTTCTATAGCCCAATCGTGTGGCAGATTTAGATGCCTCCAGGATGCATCGTCGTAATCGGGGTTTGCCATTGCCGCACTGTCGCCAAGCGTGAACAGCCACCCGGCGTCGAACAACTGGCGCTCGCGGGCTGATGCGCTAAGGGCAACGAGGACGGCAATAAGGTTTAAAATTATGCTCTTCTTCATTCTAATTCAAGTGAACTTCTTTTTAAAGTTTTACTTTAACCTCTTTGCCGCTATAGCTTACAACTTTACCCTTTGCGGCATCTGGATTCAAAGTATCATTGATTGCGTCAGGCGTACGAAGCACTACTTTGAACTTGCGGGTCTTCAGCATGCCGGGGAACTCACCCTTGCGGTTGCTGATGGTAAGCTTTCTGCTAGCGTCATCGTAAGTGAACTTGATTGTTGAGTACGCACCCTTCTCATAGTTATAGTTAGTGTTCTCGTCCTCATAGAGTGTGAACTCGCCGTCCTTACCTGCATAAACGTAAAGCGTAATGTAGTCGGCAGGCTTCTGGTCGCTCCATTCCATCTCCGGACCGAAAGCTATGATACTGCCTTCAGGTACGAACACCGGTATCTTCTCGTAAGGAGCATCAGCCGTAATGGTTTGTCCTCCGGCATAATACTTATTGGTATAGAGGTCGTACCAACCCTTCTGCTTCGGGAGGTAAACCGGACGGCTGTAGGTTTCGTACTTCATGACAGGACATGCCATGAGAGCCGGACCGAACATGAACTGGTCCTTGATGTCGAGGACCTTGTCATCGCCGTTGAAGTCCATGACGAGTGCACGCATCGGAGTGTAGTCGGCGAAGTGCACTGCACCTGCCATACTGTACAGATAAGGCATCAGACGATAGCGAAGCTTGTCATAATAAAGTATCGACTTATAAGCCGGATGATTCTCTGGTGCAATGTTCCACACCTCGCGCAACGGCCACTGACCGTGGGTACGGTAGAGAGGTACAAAGGCACCAAACTCGTTCCAACGAGCCTGAAGCTCACGCCACTCCTTCAAATCAGCGTTCTCGACACCGGTCTTGTCATACTCCTGCTGTCCTTTCATATAGCGGTTCTCAACGCAGAAGCCACCGATATCCATGCCCCAGAATGGGATACCTGACATTGAATAGTTGAGTCCTGCCGTGAGCTGGGCGCGCATATCTTCCCAACGGGTGCCAATGTCGCCGCTCCAACTTGCCGTGCTATAGCGCTGTTCGCCGGCGAAACCGCTTCGTGTGAGCAGGAATACGCGTTGGTTGGGATTGACTGAGCGTTGTCCGTTGTATATTGCGTCAGCGTTAACAATACTGTATGCATTAAAATACTCGGTTGACGAGCCAAGGGCTGTCGGTCCGCAAAGTGCCTTGCGATACCACATTGGGGTACAGTCGCGAACATTCGGCTCTGAAGCGTCCATCCACCATGCATCGATTCCGAACTTATACTTCGAGTAGAGGTTCTCATCCATCTGACGCCAGAACATCTTGCGGGCACCGGCATCATAGGCATCGTAGAATGAGCCCATAAATCCAAGCCAGTCGTAGATAGAGTCGTGGACTGCCTGATGGTACATCCAACCGTGTGCATCGAGTTCCTTATAGTTGTCCGTAGTGCAGTAGAACTTAGGCCAAACAGAAATCATGAAGCGTCCGTGCATGTCGTGAATACTGTCGAGAAGTGCCTGCGGGTTCGGATAGCGGCTCTTTTCGAAGGTATGGTCGCCCCATGAGTCGAGTTTCCAATAGTTCCAGTCCTGAACGATATTGTCAACAGGAATATGATGGTCGCGGAAGTACTTCAGAGTTGACTCAATGTCCTCAGAAGACTTATAGCGCTCGCGGCTCTGCCAGAAGCCGAGTGTCCACTTTGGCATAACCTGTGCCTTGCCTGTCAGAGTACGATAACCGGAAATGACATCGTCGAGGTTGTCGCCTGCTATATAGTAGTAGTCCATATCCTGAGCCATCTCACTCCAGATGCAAAGCTCATTCTGAACGCTTTGTGGACGCGGTGTTGCGACGCGCAGTCCGCAATAGCTGACATCGCCGTCAGGATACCAGTCGATGAGAATCTTATGGCGATTGCCTTTGTCGAGCTTATATTCAAACTTGTGAGAGTTAGGGTTCCATGCTGTACGCCAGCGCTCCGGAACGACTTCCTTGCCGTCAATGTAGACCTTCATGTAGCCTGCATAGTAGAGAAGGAAGTGATAGAGGTTCTCGACAGGAGCCTCGATGTAGCCTTCGTAGGTTACGTGTGAGCCATTGAGTTTGAAGCCTTTTGGCAGATTGGCAACGCCTACGTCGGTCAAGCCACGTGCTGCAATGTCAGGCAGGGCGAACTCGAAGTAGATGCTGTCTTCGGCACGTGTTATCGTGTTACCGTCCTTATCGGTGTAAGTTCCTGTAAGAGAGCCTTCCTCGCCGTCTTTGTTGTAGAGCTTGAAAGCATGGTTGAGCTGCTGGTAGTCGTTAGGATTGCCAAAACGGCAGTAGCTGTAGCTGTCCCACAGAATTCCGTAATTCTTGTTCGAAAGGACAAATGGCACGGAAATCTTGGTATTGTATTGGAAGAGGTCTTCGTTGCGGCCCTTCATGTTAAGTTCTTCGCTCTGGTGCTGACCGAGACCGTAGAAAGCCTCGTCGTCAGGGCTGTTGAACGTTGCCGTCCATGTCCAGCCGTGGCGCTGCGCATCGGTAAGATGACTGTCGGCTCCTATCTCGCGGTCAGGAACATAGTAAGGCTTGAAGATTTTGCCCTTTCCGGCAGCGAGCTCGTCGAGGACTGTCTTGCCGGTTTTGTCCAAAAACCTGACGTGTCCTGTAGATGTTTCAACCTCGGCGGTCACATCGGCTGTCTTGACAACGACTTTTCCGTCAGTCTCACTGGCAGTGAAAGCTGAGAAAGCGGCCTGCGGAACGATGATAAGACTCTTCTTCTCGGGGAATGTCGTCGCAGCCGTGGCCTCCACGCGGATAATCTTTGGTGTAATTACTTGCAACCTGACGAGTCGCGCTCCGTCTGTTGCCGGGTTTTTCACAGATACTGTAATGAAATTGTTGTTCACCGTATAGTCTGCCGCAGAAACTCCTACGCAGACTAGCATGGCAATAACAAGCAATAGGTTCTTAATAATTCTCATTATAGTTGATGATTAGTTTGATTCTTTTGCAAAGTTACAAACAAAAGTTGGATTAAGCAATTCGACAGGATTAGAATGTTGTGCACGTCTCGTTAATAAAATCGGTATTGTTTGTTAACGACTTATAAGGTTGTAATATGAAATATCTCATTTTGCCAAACTCATACTTCCATAAAGTCAAAGTTAACCCTCTGAGATGTAGGACATAAGCTATTGAAACTCAAAAGAATATCTTTCTGCTTAAAAATTAAATTAAAAATCGAAGAAAAATAAATTAAAAATTGAAGAAAAATAATTTATTTTTCAACCAAAAATAAATTAAAAATGAATTTCAGAGCTAAGCTTTGACATTGGCAAACATATTCTATGGCATTCTAATAGATATTCTACGGCATTCCGTAAGCTAACTGACAGCAACAGTAAATAGTATTAATGAATATCCGCGCATCCCATAAAGCTATGCAATCTACTGCAGGGACGCTCCTGCTGTGGATATTGTTTTGACGACTTGGATAATTGCGGAAAATTAGAATGGTATTTTGTTACTCTTTATAAGTTAATAATGTATAGCCGTTATGCGATGTTCTTGTTCCATGACAATTATGGTTAGCATTTTACTTTGGCATATCCCCTACTCTGACAAAATGACAGATGGCAATCATTAATAATAAAATAGAAACGCATTCGAGCGACGGTTGGCACAACGTTTGTTAATAACTAAGCGAGATGCTCCTGAAATGGAACATCCACCGAAACTCCGGCAACGGGGCGTAAGTTAACATAGAAATAAACAAAAAATAAAATATATAAGAATTATGGGAAAGATTATTGGAATTGACTTAGGTACAACTAACAGTTGTGTTGCAGTTTTCGAAGGCAACGAACCTACA
>OMVI01000049.1 GCA_900314455.1 uncultured Prevotella sp.
ACCTTTTTTTTAATCAACTTTAATTCTTTTAAAACTCTGTCTATGGCACTTCTTATTTTGACTACAATACGCAATCGTGGAGACGCTTACATTTGTGCCTTCTTGTGAGAATGAATATATTGTTGTACCTTTGCAAACCCTATTCATTCTTATGGATGGATTAAGCAAATTACTGCAAAAGAAATAAAATGTTGGGATTAAAATCATACACATCTTATTATAAACCCTTGGTATTGCTCGGTTTACCAATCGTCATTGGTCAGCTCGGTTCTATAGTTCTGGCGTTTGCTGACACATTGATGATAGGCCATCACTCTACGGTTGAGCTTGCTGCGGCTGCGTTTGTCAACAATATGTTCAACCTTGTCATCATCTTTGCATTGGGTTTCTCGTATGCAATGACGCCGACAGTCGGAACTCTGTATGGACGCTGCGAGACAACGAAGATTGGCGAAATCGTCAAGAACGGAGTGGCTTCAAACCTGGTTCTTGCAGCAATACTCGTGGCTGTTATGTCCATTTTCTATGCGTGCATAGGTTATATGCGACAGCCAACGGAGCTCCTTCCTTTCATCCGACCATACTTTCTCGTTCTGCTTGTCTCATTGCCATTCGTCTGTCTGTTCAATGTCTTCAAGCAGTATGCTGATGGAATAACCGACACATCACTGTCGATGTGGGTTATAATAGGTGGCAATATACTGAACATATTTGGCAATTGGGTTCTTATTTATGGTGAATTCGGAATGCCGGAGCTAGGAATCGTGGGAGCCGGCATTAGCACGTTGACTTCACGGATAGTAATGGCTGTGGCAATGATTATTGTCTTTGCTTTTGCGAGGAAGTACAAGGTATATGCTCATGGCTTCACGTCGGGACGGGTAAATCGCAAGGATTTTGTTCATCTGTGTAAACTTGGAGCTCCGATAGCCTTTCAGATGGGAATGGAGACAGCGGCATTCAGTCTGACAAGTATTGTCGTAGGCTGGATTGGAACATCAGCCCTTGCTGCCCATCAGGTTATGCTCACTATCAGTCAACTTGGCTATATGATTTACTATGGCATTGGCGCCGCAGCCGCAGTGAGGATAAGCAATGCCGTCGGACAGCGTGACTGGCAGGCGGCACGTGGTAATGCTTATGCGGCATTGCAGATAGTATTGATGATTGGAGTTGTCGTCAGCCTTGTTATATTCAGCTTTAGGCACGACATAGGAGGGTTGTTTACGAGCAGTACGGAGGTTAGCCAGCTTGTCGCTATGACAATTATCCCGTTTGTGGTGTATCAGTTTGGCGATGCCTTGCAGATTATTTTTGGCAACAGTCTTCGAGGTTTGAGCTATGTCCGTCCGCTTGTTCTGTACGCATTCATTGCTTACTTCATCATCTCTCTGCCTCTAAGCTACCTCTTCGGAATAGCGTTGCCCTTCGGACTGGTTGGCGTTTGGTCGTCGTTCCCATTCGGATTGACCACCGCCGGACTGCTTTATCTTATTACATTCCGCAAGCGACTGAACTACGTTGAGCAGAAAGACAAATAAGAATTATATTGCATTGAGTCGGCTCTTGGCTTTCTAGGTCCATCCTACATTTAGTGTGATGACATCCACAAACTTCGAAGAGGTTTCATTTTCGGTAACCTCAGGCAAGGGAGTGTAACGACCGCAGCCTGGGGTAAGCTATCTGTCGAGTTCTCAATCCGCGCTTCGAAGATTCTACAGCGTAAAACGCGTAAGTCGTTTATTAACAGTCTTTAAACGCACTTTGTGCTGTAGCGCATCTCTTCGAAGCGCTGATTGATTGAATATACATATCTGGCTACCCCACATTGCGCTATCGCTTATCTGGGGTTACCGTTAGTTTAACATCTTCGAGGTTATTGCTGCATTTGTTGTTTATCACTCCAAATGTCGAATGGAACCCTTTTTTACTTATGCAGATACTTGTAGATTGCAAGTATCTCATCAGAATATTTCAGCTTCTCTAGAGCCTGATGCAGAAGCGACATGACATGGACTTCATTGTCAAAGAGAGCAGACAGCTCCTCCATAGAGTGGCGGTGGCGGTCGATACCATAGTACAGCCGGATCAGTTCCTCTTCTTCCTCCGTCAGAACACGCCTGAGCATATCGCCAATCTGACGGTTAAGGTCATGCCGATGGGAAAGACTGTCGGCTTGTATCCATGGCCGTTCGTCAATCTCATCATCCCTTTCGGCAAAGTAATCATCCCACAAGTCATCGGCTTGTGTGTATCTGTTCTCCTCGTCGAAGAGGTAGTTGTCTATGTTTTCTCTATTGTTCATCTTTTGGGTTGCAAAGGTACGACAAATCTTCCTGTTAGCCAACATTCATGTAAAAGTATCGGTAACATAAGTTACCGTTAAGAAGGGGAAATCGCAATGGCATTCCTTTTGCTCCCATATTAGTGAAGAAAGTAATAACAACTAAAGAATAGGAGATTAAAGACTATGGCAACATTCGAAAAAGGCAAGGTATTTAACGAGAACGCAGTTATTGATTACGCAGAGGGTGGAGTAGTAAGCAAGGAACTTATCCATAACGATTCCGGCAGTGTAACACTGTTCAGCTTCGATGCAGGACAAGGACTAAGTGAGCACTTCGCACCTTATGATGCTCTAATACAGGTTATCGACGGCGAGATGGAACTCACGGTAGAAGGCACAAAGCACGTCATCAAGGCTGGTGAGGCATTCATTATCCCCAGTGGAGCACGTCATAGCGTCAACGCAGCACAACGCTTCAAGATGATGATAACAATGATTCGCGGTTAATTGGAATACCATTTAATGTTACCCATATCTGATTCCTTTGAAATAATGGTGTTAGATATGGGTAAAGTTTTTTCATAAATGCAATTCACCGGTTATTATCTACGTAACTCGTTGATTGTCAGCGTCTCCGCAAAAGGGCAACTTTGGGCTTTCCAAACCTCACCTTTGAGGCGCTAAAACCTTAGGTTTTGCAGTGCGAAAGGTCAGCTTTTGCGAGCCCATTCGGTAGCTTCGGTTTTCGTGTAAACTATTTTTACGAAGACATACTTTTATCTTTTGGTCCATCCCTTGCCTGAGGTTACTGAGAATTAAACCCCTTCGAGGTTTGTGGATGTCATCACCCAAATGTCGGATGAACCTGTCTTTTTTGCTTCATTTGCTTTGCTTGACCAATTATAAGCATTAACTTTGCAAAGGAAATAAATAGACAGGAATGATAAAGAATATAGTTTTCGATTTCGGTGGAGTGCTGGTCGAGTATGACTTTACAGCTTATTTTATAAAAATCCTTGGTAGCCGTGAAAAAGGATTATGGTTCATGCACAACATCCTTACCTATGAGAACAATGACAAACTGGATAAGGGCGACAAGACATTCAGCGAATATATGAAGGAATGGAAGCAAAGGTGGCCTGACTATGCAGTTGCTTTAGATGCATTCGACAAGAAGAACACCGACATCTTTACTGGTGAGGTGCCGGGCATGAAAGCTTTGATGAAGGAATTGAAGTCGAAAGGCTATCGCTTGCTGGGCCTTTCCAATTGGTCGACGAAGGTCTTTGCCGTAATGGACAAGTACCCCGAGATATTCTCTCTGCTTGACGGATATTTGGTTTCCCATCAAGTCCATTTAATCAAACCTCATAAGGAAATCTATGAAACATTCTGCAAGAAGTTCGATGTAAAGCCTGAGGAGTGCGTGTTCATTGATGACAAGGCAGCCAACATTGAAGGTGCAAAGGCTATAGGCATGCGCGGCATCGTTTTCAAGAGTGCCGACCAATTGAAGACAGACATAAAAGCAGTGCTCTAATTGTACGTTAGCGGATATACATTATATATATAATGTCGGCTACCAGCTGCCTCCAGAGCCACCGCCATTGAAGCTGCCGCCTCCGAAGCTGCCACCTCCAGAGCCACCACTGAAGCCTCCTCCGCCAAAGAATGGCGGTCCGCCGAAGAAGAAAAATCCACCTCCACCGCCACGATGGAATAGGAGATAGACGATAACGATGATTATTATCGTCACCCATATAGCCTCGGCAGGTGACGATTCGTCCTCACCATACGGGTAATAGCTGTCCAGCTTGCCGGTATAGAACGCCTTGCAGGTCGACAGGACGGCAGCGTCGACATTGCCGTTGCGCATGTTCGGGACGATGCAAGCCTCACCGATTTTCTTCACCGCAATATCGGGATAGTCGCCTTGTAGCCCGCTTCCCGGAGCAATGAACCACCGATGGTCGTCAACGGCAATGATGATTACAAGTCCACGGGACGTCTTCTTGTCGCCAACGCCATACTTGTCGCCAAGGCGAGAGCTTACCATGGCGAGGTCGTCGGAGCCCTGCAAGTGCCTGACGACAACGAAGACTGTCTGGATTCCCTTATACTTCTCCATCGCTTGCATGTACCGGTCGCACGAGTCCTGTATTGCCGGACTCACCAGTCCGTCAGGGTTGACAAGATAGCGCGACGCATCCTGCAAGTGAACCATCGGCAGATTGTCGATAGTCCACTCACGTGCGCCGTTGCCCGCAGCCCATACCGACTGCATGAAGAGCAGCAAGGCAATTGTCAATGTCAGCCTAAGCCGTCGTGAAAGCATAAGGAAAAGTGTTTTAAACCTTAAATATCGAGGTCGGGAGCCTTCTCTGCCGATTTGTCAGCCTCGAACTTCGTCATCTTGTCAAAGCCGAATATATTTGCAAAAATGACATTCGGGAAGCGACGGACACTCTGATTGTAGTCCTGCACGGCCGAGTTATAGTTCTCACGAGCATAGTTGATGCGGTTCTCCGAACCCTCTATCTGAGCCTGCAAGTCCTCGAAGTTCTTGCTCGCCTTTAGCTCCGGATAACTCTCCGAGATAGCCATAAGCTTACCGAGAGCCGTCGTTATGTCGCCCTGAGCTTTCTGGAACTGTGCTATTTTCTCAGGTGTAAGGTTCTCTGGGTCAATCTTTATCTGACTTGCAGCACTGCGAGCCTCGGCTACTTCCTTGAAAGTCTCGTTCTCATGCTTTGCGTACGCCTTGACCGTCTTTGCAAGGTTCGGCAGCAAATCGGCCCTGCGCTGACATGCAGCCTCGACATTTGAGAATGCCGTCGTGGCTGCTTCCTGTTTGTTCACCATGCCGTTGTAAGAGCCGCATGCGCCAAAGCACAGCACTACGACAACGACTGCAATGATAATCCATCCTTTTTTACTCATTGTATTCTTGCGTTTGGTTTATAATCTGTTTAATTTTCGTTGTAGTTGAAAGAGCAAAAAGCGTTCCATTTATTTTTGTCAATGGTGCACATATCTCCCTGCGTCTTATTCCATTGATTTATTTTCAATTTATATAAATATGTGTCTTACCCACAGCAGGGGTGTCCCTTGTGAGCGCCCGTTCTGTTGACAGACCGACAAAATCCGTTTCATCCGTATCATTAGATGTTAAACGAATTCATCCTTCTTGTGTATTCTGATTAATGTTATCTTATTTTCCTAAACGGAATGTTACAGGAAGCGTGTACCAGACATTTGCTGGTTCGCCGTTATTATATCCTGGATTCGGTGCCGTTACGCGTCCGCCGGAAGAGAAAACGCCTTGTTTCTTAATCCATATTCCCTCGTCCTGAGTTGTATTGCCTGTCTGACTGTAAGCCGAAATGATACCGGCGATAAATGCGAAAGCACAAATGATGGTTCTTTTTCTCATGTCCTTGTCTTTTAAAGTTTTCGAATGATGTTGCAAAGGTAGGCAGTTTCCAGCCGTTTGTCTTTACAATTTGTTCCGCTCGTCAGTCCTTTTCTCATTTAAGTATTATTTCTGCAAGTTGCGGTCGGGTTGATTTTATTCAAGATTTATGTTTTGTTCATTATTTGGCAAAAGTATGATTATTTTCTGATTTGACCAAACCTAATAGCGCTTTTTGCACCTTTAGTTCGCAGAATAGCCATAGATTTAGTACCTTTGCGTCTGATTATAAAAAGTAAAGAAATGTCTTTTTTAGAGAAAGCACTCGGGTTTGACCCGAAAACAATGGGCATTAAGACAGAGATTGTCGCAGGTGCCACCACGTTCCTGACCATGAGTTACGTCCTTGCAGTCAACCCGGCGGTGTTGGCTTCGACGGGTATGGACAAGGGAGCGTTGTTCACAACCACCGCCATAGCAGCCGCCCTCGCCACCCTCTTGCTGGCTTTCATGGCTAAGTTGCCGTTTGCTCAGGCTCCGTCGATGGGCCTCAACGCCTTCTTCGCCTACACGATGTGCCAGGTGATGGGCTACTCGTGGCAGCAAAGCCTCGCTATAATGCTCGTCGAGGGAGTTGTGTTCACGATAATAACATTCTTCAATGTGCGCGAGAAAATTCTCGAAAGCATTCCCGAAACACTGCGTTATGCAATTTCGGCAGGCATCGGAATGTTCATCGCATTTATCGGTCTGAAGAATGCCGGAATAATCGTGGCGAAGCAGGGAACGTTCGTCGGTCTCGGTGCGTTTACCCCTGCGTGCCTCCTCGGTATATTCGCAATTCTCCTTAGTGGTGTGCTTATGGCGCGCAATGTGAAGGGCTCGCTGTTCTGGAGTATCATTATAGCGACGCTTGTGGGAATTCCATTTGGCGTGACGACCGTCCCTGACGGTTGGATGCCTGTGTCGCTGCCTCAGGATATATCACCGATATTCTGTAAGTTCGACTTCGCCGGACTGCTGAACCTCAAGACTTTGCTCGTTGTCTTCTCTCTGCTGATAGTCAATATCTTCGATACTATCGGCACACTGATGGGATTGGCTGAGAAGACCGGTATCGTCCGCCCCGACGGTTCCATTCCACACGTCAAGGAGGCGATGATGAGCGACGCAATCGGAACTACCTGTGGTGCCTTCCTCGGTTCAAGTACGATTACCACATACGTCGAGAGCGCGAGTGGAATCGCTGAGGGCGGAAAGAGCGGTATGACGGCTTTCACGGTCGGAATGTTCTTCATCATCTCGCTGTTCCTTTCGCCTGTGTTCCTCCTTATACCTATTGCCGCTACCAGCGGAGCCCTGGTAATGGTCGGAGTGCTCATGCTTGACTCCATAAAGGAAATAAACCTCAAGGACATAAGCGACTCTTTCCCGGCATTCATAACGATGATTACGATGGTGCTTACTTACAGTATCGCCGACGGAATATGCCTCGGAATACTCTCGTACGTCATCATAAAGCTGTTTACGGGTAAGTACCGCCAGCTCAACGCAACGCTTTGCGTCCTTTCGTTGCTCTTCGTCCTGAACTTCATATTCGGATGATGACAGCTCGGTAGTACGCCGGAATTGGGATTGAAAATTGCCATTCGTTGAAATTACCTGCCTCTTCGGTTATTTTATTTTCAACGGATGGCAAATGCTTTGTACCTTTGCACAAAGTTAGTTTATGAAGTCTTGGCAGAGACTTGCGGTGTATCCCGAATCGAACTCCACATATTTTATTATTATGAGGCAGACTGTTTCTGTTCTTTTTGCTGTTAGTTCGCATGTCATCGGAATAGTCTTTCCGGAGTTGGAAGCTGCCGCAGATACCTACGTATTCAAGCCTTACCAGTACTTCGTCGTCCTTTGGCTGAGGGATAGGACGTGTTGTGAAACCCATTTTACCAATGCCGAGCATTACGGCTACTTTCATGTTACCTTCCATAATTATTTTGTTTTATTAGTGATTAATTTCTTTGATATGCTGTGATAAGCGTTTATAAGCGATGATAAGTTGTGATAAGTGATGATAATGATTGTTACTTCTGAGCCGATTCGGCAAGTTCGATGTCTTCTTCCTCAATGCTGCCGTTGCGATGCCTGTCCCGAATGAGAAGAACGCTGCTGCCCAACCTTTGTTGCCGAGCCACTTGAATGCCCACACGAAGCTTGCTGCACGAGTATCGAAGGGATGATAATCGCAAGCGAATAAGTAGAGAAGAGCGTGGAATTTCATTCTTTCAATATTTCCATCGCTCGCCGTCTGTATTGCCTTGACCTGCGTCATGGTGTTTG
>OMVI01000111.1 GCA_900314455.1 uncultured Prevotella sp.
CCCCTATCAGCACCCGCAGCAATATCAGTGGTAAAATCGCCAAAAGTCCTTTTTTGTTGCTCACTGACATAATCCTTATAGTGTTACACCGTTCTTGAATATGGCTATCTCACTGTAGCCGTTAATCTCGTTGCGGGCCTTCTCGCCACTTGCAACGCTGATTATCTTGTCGATGAACGCATCGCGAACCGACTTCATATCCTTGCCAAGCAGCAGCTGACCGGCGTTGAAGTCAATCCAGTTGGGCTTGCGGGCGAACAAGTCATTGTTAGTTGAAATCTTCATGGTCGGTACGAATGTGCCGAAAGGCGTTCCACGACCGGTCGTGAAAGTTATAATCTGGCATCCGGCAGCGGCAAGTGCGGTCGCTGCAACGAGGTCGTTACCCGGTGCTGACAACAGGTTGAGACCGTTGTGCTCTATACGTCCTGCATACTCCATAACGCCACTTACGTATGCCTTACCACATTTTTGGGTGCAGCCCAGGGCCTTGTCTTCAAGCGTAGAGATACCGCCAGCCTTGTTGCCCGGTGAAGGATTCTCACCGACAGGCTCACCATGGCTGAGGAAGTATTCCTTGAAGTTGTTTATCATTGATACAGTCTGGCCGAAGAGCTCACGTGTCTTGCAACGGTTCATGAGGATTGTCTCAGCACCGAACATCTCCGGTACCTCTGTAAGGACAGTTGTACCACCCTGGGCAACGAGCCAGTCGCTCATCTCACCAACGAGTGGATTGGCTGTGATACCACTGAATCCGTCACTTCCTCCACACTTCAGTCCGACGCGCAATTTGCTGATTGGAACATCCTCACGCTTGTCGTTCTTAGCCTGTTCGTAGAGTTTGCGAAGTATCTTCATTCCTTCCTCAAGCTCATCACCATCAACTTTCTGAGTTATAAGGAGTTTGATGCGGTCCTTATCGTAGTCGCCAAGCAACTCCATGAACGCATCTGGCTGATTGTTTTCGCAACCAAGTGAGAGGACAAGTACTCCGCCAGCGTTCGGGTGAAGACAGATGTCACGGAGCACACGGCGCGTGCTTTCGTGGTCGGCGTCAAGCTGAGAGCAGCCGTAATTGTGGTGCCAGCAGTGTATTGCGTCAATGCCTTCGAGGTGAGTTTCCTCCTTCAGTCTGCGCACAAGTTCTTCGCCAATGCCGTTGACACAGCCTACGGTAGGTACAATCCATATCTCGTTGCGTGTTCCGACATCGCCGTTCTTGCGGACATAGCCTTTGAATGTGCGGTTCTCCTTAGGTATGTCGAGGTTCACCTCTACTGGATGATATTCGTATGTCAATGTTCCGGCAAGGTTGGTCTTGAGATTCTTCTCGTTAACCCACTGTCCTGCCTTGAGCGCTTCACGTGCGTGGCCGATTGGATAACCATATTTTATGATGTTCTCGCCTTCTGCCACATCTTTAATTAGTACTTTGTGGCCTGCCGGAGTGTCCTGAAGTACGTTGATAGTCTTACCGTCAACGCTGATAGTCTCACTCTTAGTGAACGGGCGAAGACAGACGACTACTGAGTCGGCGGGATTGATTTTGATGAATGAAGATTGTTCCATTTTCGTTTGTTTTGATTTTATCACTAATGTTAATGTATATCTTTATTGTCTATATGTTACTTGTTGATTTTCAGAAAGATGTATTTGTTCAACATTTAAATTGGCATACGGTGATAGAAGTCGATATTTTCTTTCGACAGAAGCTCTATCGGCATGTAGTTGATTGGCTGCACCTTCTTCTTCAGGACGATAGCTCTGAACAGTGTGTCGATACACGAGAAGCCCTGCTGGAAGGCATGCTGCGCTATCAGGAATGAAATTGCACCTGCCTTTAAGTCCTTCTTGTTCTTGTCGACAACATCATATCCCATTATCTGAATGTCCCTGCGGTTGGTCTTAAGCAGGAAATCGCCTACGATGTAAGCACGTGACGTCAGAGTGATACAGTGATGAACGCTCGGGTGGGATGTAAAGAACTTCTCCAGTTTTGAGTCGTAGTGCTTGCGGTCGGAATCGCTTTCAAGGTCTATCTCTACTATCTTGACATCGGGGAAGTGGTCTTTCATATAATGACGGAAGCCAACTTCACGGTTAGCCTGCTGCTTACTGGCAACGGTACCATTGTTAGTTTGCTTCATGAGCATTATTTCCTTTTCGTCATGGGCTATCAGCATCAGCATCTTGGCTGCAAAATATCCGCTCTGGAATGAATCCTGTCCGTAGAAAGACAATGGCTTCAGGTCGGGCATAAAGGAGTCGAGGAGTATGAAAGAGATGTTGCGCTGGTGCAGTTTGTCAGTGAAATTGCGTGTTGTGTCAAGACTGCTGGGTACCAACACTACTCCGTCGGGGTTGTTCCGGAGACATTCTATGGATGTTTCGTTGAATGATTCGGGGTTAAAACGCTCATAATAAAGGAATTTGACATCAATTTGAAAGTCACTACGCTGGTCCTTTGCCTTCAATGCCCCTTTCTCAATGTCCTCCCAATAAGCCTCACTACCGTGACTCGGAAGCACTATATAGAACGTGTATGACCTGTTGTAGGCCAAAGCACTGGCATAAGCGTTGGGCTGATAGTTCATCTCTTTTAATGCCTTTTCAACCTTCTCACGGGCGGCTAGGGAGACATTGGGACGGTCATGCAAAACTCTGTCGACCGTTCCAGCCGACACTCCGGCTCTTTCAGCTATGTCTATGATTCTTATTTTGTCAGCCATCGTTAAGCAAATTAGTATGCTAAGTATGTTCGTTTCTTAGATTGCAAAATTAGCAATAAAAGTTGAATTGTGCGAACACAGTCTGTTTTATTTTTGTAACAAGTTGAAAAAAACTTGTTTTTATTTCATGATATGGATTTTTTTGGCTAACTTTGCGACATATAAGCTAAACCAACTGTACGTGACCGTACAAAAGGCAAGTTGAAAAGCAAACTCTATTTTAATATCAATAACAAACTAATTTAAAAAAACAAACAATGGCTAAAGTTGTTACAATGGGCGAGATTATGCTCCGCCTTTCCCCAGAGGGAAACGATCGTTTTATCCAGTCAGACTCATTCCGCATCATCCCTGGTGGTGGTGAGGCTAATGTGGCAGTGTCGCTTGCAAACTACGGACACGAGGCTTACTTCGTTACAAAACTGCCTAGCCACGAGATTGGACAGATTGCTGTGAACGCCCTCCGTCGTTATGGTGTCAAGACCGACTACATCGCACGTGGTGGCGACCGCGTAGGACTGTACTACGCTGAGACAGGTGCCGCTATGCGTCCTTCAAAGGTTATCTATGACCGCGCCCACAGTGCTATTGCCGAAGCTGACCCATCTGATTTCGATTTCGATAAGATTATGGAAGGCGCTGCTTGGTTCCACTGGTCAGGTATCACTCCTGCTATCAGCGACAAGGCTGCTGAGCTTACACGTCTCGCTTGTGAGGCTGCTAAGCGTCACGGAGTTACCGTATCGGTTGACCTTAACTTCCGTAAGAAGCTCTGGACTTCAGAGAAGGCTATCTCAATCATGAAGCCTCTGATGAAGTATGTTGATGTTTGCATAGGTAATGAGGAAGATGCTCAGCTCTGCCTCGGCTTCAAGCCTGATGCTGACGTTGAGAGTGGTAAGACTGACGCTGCCGGCTATTACAATATCTTCAAGGGTATGATGAAGGAGTTCGGCTTCAAGTATGTTGTTTCTACTCTTCGTGAGTCTTACAGCGCAACATACAATGGCTGGAAAGCTCTTATCTACAATGGTAAGGACTTCTATGAGAGCAAGCACTACGACATCAATCCTATCATCGACCGTGTAGGTGGTGGCGACTCCTTCGCTGGTGGTCTTATCCACGGTTTGCTGACTATGAAGGATCAGGGCGAGGCTCTTGAGTATGCAGTTGCTGCATCTGCTCTGAAGCACACTATACCTGGCGACTTCAATCTCGTTAGCGAAGCTGAGGTAAAGAGCCTTGCTGCAGGTAACGCTTCTGGCCGTGTTCAGAGATAAAAACTCTTTGCTTCGTGATGGTACCGATAGTTAAAGCGGTACTGTCACGTTGCTCTTAATGGCAATATGATTAACTTTTAAAATATCAATTAAAAGAAATGGCAAGATTCAATAAAGTACAAGTTATGACAGCCATGAAGGAAACTGGTATGGTTCCGGTATTCTTCAATAGCGATATTGAAATCTGTAAGAACGTAGTAAAGGCTTGCTACGAGGGTGGTGTTCGTGTTTTCGAGTTTACTAACCGTGGCGACTTCGCTCACGAGATATTCGGTGAGCTTGTTAAGTGGGCTGCTAAAGAGTGCCCGGAGCTTATCCTCGGTGCAGGTACCGTTATAGATGCTCCTACAGCAGCTCTGTATATCCAGCTCGGCGCAAACTTCATTGTAGGTCCTAACTTCAACCCGGAGATTGCTCCTGTTTGCAACCGCCGTCTCGTTCCTTACAGCCCAGGTTGTGGCTCTGTATCTGAAGTATCTAATGCTCAGGCTGCCGGCTGCGACGTAACAAAGGTATTCCCAGCAGGAAACGTTGGTGGTCCTTCGTTCGTTAAGAACATCCTCGGTCCGCTGCGTTGGTCTAACATCATGGTAACAGGTGCTGTTTCTCCAGACAAGGAGAACCTCACTGAGTGGATTAAGAGTGGAGTACTCTGCGTTGGCATGGGCTCTAAGCTCTTCCCGAAGGACGTTATCGCAGCTAAGAACTGGAAGGCTATCACAGATAAGTGTGTAGAGGCTCTTGGATATATCAAGGCAGCACGCGCTTAATAACGCAATGACTACGAAAGGCTTCATAGGGCTCGTATGCCTTTGGAGCCTTTTGTTCTTTTCGGCTTGTCAACCTCAATCAAACTCAAAGGTCGACAATCTGAACACAATATCCTATAGCTATCACTATCGTAACCTGGACTCTGTTTACCATTATGCCTCAAAGGCTCTTGCCATATCCGGCAATTATGACGACGGGAAAGCAGAGGCGATGAACAATCTGGCTTTCTACTACATTTCAAAAATGCAATACGGCAAAGCTGACACTTTGCTAGATTCTGTTACATCTATTACAGATAACCAGGTAGAACTCCTCGTGGCTGACGTCCAGCACATGCGTTTGTGCCAGCGCCGCTCGTACAATAAGGAATTCTACGACTATCATGAGCGTGCAATCAGGCGATTGCGTAGAATTGATGAGGAAAAGGGTGTCCTCTCCGGTAGGCTTCAATTGAGGTATATCTATGCGTCGACTGAGTTCAATATAGTAACTTCCACATATTATTATTATGTAGGTCTTGAGCGACAATGTGCCCAGGCAATACATAGAATAGACCCGGAGGGTGACCTACGCAAGGATACTGCACAATATCTTAATTATCTTTATAATGTCGGTTCTGGTGGAATAATCACCGAAGGAACGCAGGATGAGATTAATCAGCAGGAATTCGACAACCTCATCCGGTGTTATATGCTGGCACAGAAATACCACTATCCATTCTTTGAAGCAAACTCTCTGCAGGCAATGAGTGAACATCTAATGACTCCGGAGGTACGTGATAAGCTTATCGCGGATAATCTTCCAGCAATGAAATTCATCAATAAAGACATGATGCCGGATAGTTTGCTTGCTGGAAACCTAGCCTTGCGTTCGATGGATATCTTTAATTCATTTGGTGATGTATACCAAATTGCAGGCGCATACCGTACTCTTGCATCTTGCTATTGGCAGATAAAGGATTATAATTCGGCAATAGCGTGTCTCCAGAATGCCCTCGAAAAGGACACAGCCATCAATCAAGCACCGGATTTGGTGGCTTCAATCCGCGAGCAGCTCAGCATCGTTTATTCGGCTGTCAACGACAAACACAACAGCGACTACAACCGCAATATCTACTTGGACTTGCAGGAACAGACTCGACAGGACAGATACTATGAGTCGCGTGCTGACCAATTGGCTCGTTCTTCAGCACAACTCAACTGGATGATTATGTCTGTTGTGTTGATGATAATCCTCGTTATCCTCCTGCTTTTTGCGTTTCATCGACTTCGACTTCGCAACGACAAGAAGAATTCCTTAGACGAATTGCTTAACCCTTTGCGCCAATGGCAGAAGCGATACGACGAGCACATGGAGCAAATGAGTGAGCGATATGATACCATTACAGAGGAATATGCAGCCAGCATGTCGCATATTGTCGATAGTAAGCGCCGTAATCTGGAGCAACGTGCAAAGATTTCACTTGTAAACAGTATTATACCATTTATCGACCGCATACTTAATGAGATTAAACGGTTGGTTACAAGAAAAGAGCCTGATGACGTTCGCAAAGACCGTTATACGTATATTGCAGAGTTGACTGACAAGATAAACGACTACAACTCAGTCTTGACGGAGTGGATACAGCTACGTCAGGGGCAGTTGAGTCTGCACATCGAGAGTTTTGCTTTGCAGGATTTGTTCGATGTTGTTTCGAAGAGTCGCATGAGCTTTCAACTGAAAGGCGTCACTCTTGATGTCAAGAAGACAGATGCCGTGGTAAAGGCTGACCGCATTCTGACCCTCTTCATGATTAATACTATTGCCGACAATGCCCGTAAATTCACAGAAAAGGGTGGCAAAGTGACAATCTCATCCACAACAGCTGACAAATATGTTGAAGTCTCTATTGCAGATAATGGTATTGGAATGACAGATGAAGAATTGTCCGGAATATTCGACCACAAGATTTATAATGGACATGGCTTTGGACTGATGAACTGTCGTGGTATCATAGACAAGTACAAAAAGATAAGTCCTATTTTTAGTGTATGCTCGTTATCGGCTGAAAGCAAGAAGGGAGTTGGCAGTCGTTTCTTCTTCCGTTTGCCAAAGGGTATTGTACGGTTACTGCTAGCTTTGTCTATTATGGCATTCCCGGTGCATTCCGTTGCAGCAACATCCCCATTGCTAGAGAAAGCGGCAGCTTTTGCAGACTCTACATATTATAGTAATATTGCTGGCACATACGACTGTACGGTTGCTTTTGCTGACAGTTCAATGAAGTATCTTAACAAGTTCTACCTTGAGAAACAGCCTAACGGTAAGAACTTAATGGTCATGGAAGGAGACGTTGTCTGGATACCGGCTGAAATAAAGTGGTTCCACGATAGTCTCCAAACCAATTATCAGGTTATAATGACAATACGCAACGAGACCGCTGTTGCTGCACTCGCCCTTCACAATTGGCAGCTCTATCGCTATAACAACAAAGCATATACACAGCTTTTCAAGGAGAATTCCGCTGACGCGACGCTTGACAACTATTGTAGGGTAATGCAACGTTCGGAAACTAACAAGAATGTTGCAATGGCTTTCCTACTATTGCTTTTACTGTCTATCTTTCCGGCATACTACATTATTTATTATAGGCACAGAGTCTATTTTAAATATTGTATTGAACAAGTGAAACGCGTGAACAGCATACTTCTTGACGATACGTCTGACAAAGAGAAATTGCGGAAGATAACCCCGATACCCACAGACCGTTTCCCTGAGCAGCTGAAAGACATCGTACAAAAGATAAAAGAAGCGTTGAAAACGGCAACAAACCGCAATGAGGCCAGTCTTGTTAACATAGAACTTGCCGATGACGAGCTTCGTCGTGCAGAGTATGAGAACCAAAAGTTGTACATAACAAACAGTGTTCTCGACAACTGTCTTTCTACGTTGAAGCACGAAACAATGTATTATCCGTCACGAATCCGCCAACTTATTGACGGTTCCGACGACAATTTGCAGTCCATCCGTGAACTTGCGGAGTACTATAAGGAGTTATACTCGATTCTCAGCACACAGGCAATGCGTCAGGTTGAAAGTGTAAAGCTTGTTTGTAAACCGTTTAACGTGAGCGAAGTTCTAAAGGACGGAGAATGGAAAGGTGACGATTTGGAACTCCTTGGAGACAAAGACATGGTTGTTTACATGATGAGCATTCTCCGAAAGCAAAACAATGACAAGGACTTAGACATACAGGTATCACGGCTTGGTAGCCAATATGCCTCATTGAAGGTGCGTTTATCCGAGGTCAATTGCGACCAGGAAGAATGCATGCAGTTGTTCTCTCCTTCAAGAGGCCACCTTCCATACCTGCTTTGCAGGCAGATAGCTCGAGATAATGGAGAAGCGACGAACTGCCGCGGATGTGGAATAACGGCAACGCCAAGTGATAGAGGAGTGGTCATCTCTGTAGTCTTAACAGCAAGAAAATAATAAAACACATTATGGATAAATTCAAAGTAATAATTGTTGAAGATGTACCTTTGGAACTGAAAGGTACAGAGGGCATTTTCAAAAGCGACATTCCCGAAGCTGAAATAATCGGAACGGCAGAAAGCGAAGAAGATTACTGGCGGCTGATGAAGCAGAATCTACCTGACTTAGTGCTCTTGGATTTAGGTCTTGGAGGCTCAACTACGGTCGGAGTGGAAATATGCAGACAGACGAAAGAGAAATACCCAGACATCAAGATACTCATTTTTACAGGCGAAATACTCAACGAGAAATTGTGGGTCGACGTCCTTGACGCTGGCGCAGACGGCATTTGCCTTAAGAGTGGGGAACTGCTGACACGCGGTGATGTAGCAAGTGTGATGAGCGGAAAGAAACTTGTATTCAATCAGCCTATACTTGAGAAGATTGTAGAGCGTTTCAAGCAGAGTGTCAATGCGCAACTTCTGCATCAGGAAGCTATGGTCGACTACGAGATAGACGAATACGACGAGCGCTTCCTTCGCCATCTTGCGTTGGGCTATACAAAGGAACAGATAACGAATTTACGAGGAATGCCTTTCGGAGTAAAGAGTTTGGAGAAGCGACAGAATGAACTTGTGCAAAAGTTATTTCCCGATGGCAATGGCGGAATGAGCGTCAATGCAACCCGTCTCGTCGTCCGCGCTCTTGAGCTACGTATCCTTGACATTGACAACCTGCATCCTGACGAAGAGTAAGAAATAAGAGATGGAGTCGCTTCCTGAAACGGAAGACTATCGATAAATTGGCAAGGAAGAGATTCTTAGAAAACTACAGGAAAGATGAATATTAGCAATAAAGGCCAAATCTTCGGCATTATAGCAATAGTACTGGCAGCGCTTCAGGTCGTACTGGTCATTGTGTCGTGGTTGCTTTCTGCTGCCATGCCAGACCTCATGGTGCGTTCTCTTCTTGGCAGTGAGGGCTTCCGGTGGTTCTTCGGTCACTTCGCTGAGAATTTGAGCAACAGTGTTCTTGTTGATATATTGCTATTAGTCATTGGCGGCGGTGCCGTTGTTAAAAGTGGTTTGTTAGTTGCTGTAAGGCGTTCTTTCTCAAAGCAGCAGATACTATATCTTGAAAAAGCAGGTCTTTGGACAGTGTTTATAGAGCTCGTAGCATTTGCCGTGGTCATAATCCTTCTCACTGCCGTTCCACATGCAGTGCTACTAAGTGTTACCGGTCATCTTTTTCCAAGCAGTTTTTCCGAGAGTATTATTCCTATTGTAGCTTTCATACTACTCGTTTGCTCGTTAACCTTCGGGGTTGTCAGCGGTCATCTGACTTCCATTGGAGCCGCATTCAACACTATGACTTACGGAATTAAGGCTTGCTCGTGGTTCTTGCCGCTCTATATATTAGCTGTTGAGCTATTTAAATCAATGGTATTCGTATTCCCGCAGCTAGCAATGTAATAACAGACATACGTAGTCTTCGCTTTTATTAGTTTAACTTCCATTAACGTGTAGAAAGTTCCTTTTTGTTGGTGTTGCCGTTTTCTTTTATTATCTTTGCACTTTAATAAAGCTCATATTCGCTTAGCTGATAAATTATTATGAATTATTTATAATTACAGAATTAAAATGAAAATCAACGATTTCAATTTCGCAGGCCATAAGGCTATCGTACGCGTAGACTTCAATGTGCCATTGGACGAGAATGGTAACGTTACCGACGAGACCCGTATCAAGGGTGCACTGCCAACTCTGAAGAAGATTCTCAATGACGGCGGTGCTGTCATTATGATGAGCCACATGGGCAAGCCAAAGGGTAAAGTTAACCCGAAGCTGAGTCTGAAGCAGATTGTTCCTAACGTAAGCCGCAACCTTGGCGTTGACGTTAAGTTCGCTCCAGACTGCGCACATGCAGAGAAAGAGGCAGAAGCACTGAAGCCAGGCGAGGCTCTTCTGCTTGAAAACCTCCGCTTCTATCCAGAGGAAGAGGGCAAACCAGTAGGCATTGACAAGGACGATCCTAAGTATGCCGAGGCTAAGGAAGAAATGAAGGCACGTCAGAAGGATTTTGCCAAGAAGCTTGCTTCTTACGCTGACGTATATGTTATGGACGCTTTCGGAACCGCACACCGCAAGCACGCATCAACAGCCGTTATCGACCAGTTCTTCGATAAGGACCATCGCATGCTCGGTCTGCTTATGGAGAAGGAAGTAAAGGCTGTTGACAATGTCCTCAACAACATTAAGCGCCCGTTCACTGCTATCATGGGCGGTAGTAAGGTGTCTACGAAGATTGGCATCATAGAGAACCTTCTCACCAAGGTTGACAACCTCATCCTCTGCGGTGGCATGACTTATACCTTCGCAAAGGCACAAGGCGGCAAGATTGGCAAGTCTATCTGCGAGGAAGACAAGCTCGACATTGCTCTCGATGTCATTAAGAAGGCAAAGGAGAACAACGTAAACCTCGTACTCGGTACAGACTCTATCATCGCTGACAACTTCAGCAACGACGCCAACACAAAGGTCGCTCCGTCTAACGATATACCTGACGGATGGGAAGGAATGGACGCTGGTCCAGACAGCCGCAAGGCTTTCGCAGATGCCATCAAGGGTTCAAAGACAATCCTTTGGAACGGTCCTGCTGGCGTATTCGAGTTCGACAACTTCACCGGTGGCTCTCGTGCAATTGCCGAGGCTATTGCAGAAGCAACCAAGGAAGGTGCATTCTCACTCATCGGTGGTGGCGATTCTGTAGCTTGCATCAACAAGTTCGGTTTTGCTGACCAGGTTAGCTACATCTCAACTGGTGGTGGTGCACTTCTCGAAGCTATCGAAGGCAAGACGCTTCCGGGCGTTGCTGCCATTGAAGCATAAAAGAAATTAATTCGCATGTGGGTGTGTCAAAGGTGTCGGTCGCTTAACACCGGTTTTTTGACACACCCCTTTTTTATATATACAAATCTGTGAATGGTATGAAGATTCAGGATGTCATAAAAGATAGAATTCTCATTCTCGACGGAGCAATGGGGACAATGGTGCAGTCGTATGGGCTTACGGAAGACGACTTCCGGGGCAATATGGATTTGCTGAACATGATAACCTATAAGGGAAATAACGACATGTTGAACATCACCCATCCACAGACGATAGCCGATATACACCGCCGCTATTTACGAGCCGGTGCCGATATTATCGAGACCAATACGTTTTCGTCGCAGCGTGTATCACAAGTTGACTACCATTTGCAGGACTCCGCTCGTGAAATGGCTCTGCGTGGAGCACAGATTGCCCGAAAGTGTGCCGACGAATTCTCAACACCTGATAAACCTAGGTTTGTTGCCGGCTCTATCGGACCTACCAACCGCACGCTGTCAATGAGCCCTGACGTCAGCAATCCTGCCAAGCGTGACATTACATACGATGAACTTTTTGCTGATTATTGTGAGCAAATAGGCGCATTGATAGAGGGTGGGGTAGACGCTCTTCTCATTGAGACTATTTTCGATACACTTAATTGCAAGGCAGCAATAGACGCATGTCGGACTGAAATGAACAAAGCTGGAGTCAGTCTTCCGATAATGCTTTCGGTTACAATCAATGACCTTGCAGGGCGTACTCTTTCAGGCCAAACCCTCGATGCCTTCCTTGCTTCAGTGTCATCATACAACATTTTCAGTGTCGGGCTCAACTGTTCGTTCGGAGCTCCGCAACTAAAGCCCTACGTAGCAGAGCTCGGTAAGAAGGCTCCTTACTACATCAGCGCATACCCGAATGCAGGTTTGCCAAACGAATTGGGTGGATATGATGAGACGCCGGAGTCCATGGCGCCGCAGATTGCAGAGTTTATAGACGAAGGCTTGGTAAATATTATAGGCGGATGCTGCGGAACTACGGACGAGTTTATAGCCAAGTACGTTCCACTTGTCAAAGGCAAGAAACCTCATAAGGTTGCTCCGCCTTACGACCACATGCTCCTATCGGGACTTGATGTCCATGAAGTAGTAGAGAAAAAAGCCGGAACTCCGACGTTCAACAATATCGGTGAGCGCTGCAACGTTGCCGGAAGCCGCAAGTTTCTTCGTCTTATCAAGGAGAAGAAATACGAGGAAGCACTGACAATAGCCCGCAAGCAAGTCGAGGACGGTGCCATGGTAATCGACATCAACATGGACGACGGTCTGCTGGATGCCAAGGCTGAGATGGTAAACTTTCTCAATATGGTTTCTGGTGAGCCTGATATTGCCAAGGTTCCGGTGATGATTGACTCTTCAAAATGGGATGTAATAGTAGCCGGCCTGAAATGTTTGCAAGGCAAAGGCATTGTCAATTCCATTTCATTGAAGAACGGCGAGGAAGAATTTCTTAGCCATGCGCGTGATGTTCTGCGCTATGGCGCTGCCGTGGTGGTCATGTGCTTTGACGAGAACGGGCAGGCCGTGACCTACGAACGCAAGATAGAAATAGCAGAAAGAGCCTATCATCTGCTGACAGAGAAAGTCGGTTTGAAACCGTACGACATCATTTTCGACCCTAATATATTGTCAATAGCAACCGGAATACCAGAGCATGACAATTACGCCGTCGATTTCATACGTGCAACAGGGTGGATACGGACTCACCTAAAAGGCGCACACGTCAGCGGCGGAGTATCGAACCTGTCGTTCTCGTTCCGTGGAAACAACTACATCCGTGAGGCGATGCATGCCGTATTCTTGTATCATGCAATTCAGAAGGGCATGGACTTCGGTATTGTCAACCCCGCAACGAAAGTTGCTTATGAAGATATCCCGTCCGATGAGTTGAAGATTATAGAGAATGTCATTCTCAATCGCAAGACGGCAGACAATGACAAACCACAGGAAAAGTTGATAGAGCTCGCTTCGGAAATAGCTGCCAAGAAAGAAGCAAAGAAAGCCAACGGAGGTGCGACAGCAACCGCTGAGCGTAAGGAGGAATGGAGACAACAACCCGTAGAAGAGCGGTTGAAGTATTCTTTGAGGAAAGGAATACCGGAATATCTTGAAACCGACCTTAGCGAAGCCCTGCAGAAGTGGCAGCATGCTGTTGATATTATCCAAGGTCCGCTTATGGACGGCATGAACGAAGTCGGCACTCTGTTTGGCGAAGGCAAAATGTTCCTGCCTCAGGTTGTAAAGACTGCGCGCACGATGAAGGACGCTGTGGAAATCCTGAAACCATATATGGAGAAAGAAAAGACCGCCAATACATCGACTGCAGGGAAGGTCTTGCTCGCAACAGTCAAGGGAGACGTCCATGATATAGGCAAGAACATTGTCGGAGTAGTAATGGCTTGCAACAACTATGAGGTCATTGACATGGGCGTTATGGTGCCTGCCGACCAGATAGTGCGCAAGGCTCGTGAGGAGAATGTTGATATGATAGGACTCAGCGGACTGATAACTCCGTCTCTGGACGAAATGGTCAACGTTGCCAAAGAACTGCGGAAAGCAGGTATGGACACGCCGCTGCTCATCGGAGGAGCCACTACGAGCCGCCTGCATGTTGCCCTCAAGATTGCTCCCGTATATGGCGGCCCCGTTGTTTGGGTAAAAGACGCATCTCAAGAGCCTTTAGTTGCAGCACGCGTCATGAACAAAAAGAGTTGCGATGAACTCAAAAAAGAACTCGATGATGAGTACGATGTAATGCGAAAGGATTACAACCAGAAGCAGGAACAGCTGCTCAGCATTGACGAAGCACGTAAGAACAAGCTTAACTTGTTCAACTAGTATAAAACAGTAAAGGATTAGAATTAATGCAATTACGTCCATTATGACTTCCGCATTAGTTCTAATCCTTTTTCTATGAGAATAACCGCTTACTCCCACTCAATTGTTGAAGGCGGTTTTGAACTTACGTCGTAGCATACGCGGTTGACTCCCTTTACCTTGCGAATTATCTCGTTTGAGACATCAGCGAGGAAGTCGTAAGGCAGATGAGCCCAGTCGGCAGTCATGGCATCCATACTCGTTACGGCTCTCAAAGCTACCGGATGCTCATACGTACGCTCGTCGCCCATCACTCCGACAGAACGGATGGTGCTCAGCAGGATGGTACCAGCCTGCCAGACGTTGTCATACAGTTCTGAACCATCAGGCATCTTGTATTCGTGCATCTTCTCGATGTAGATATCATCGGCATCTTGCAGGATGCGAACTTTCTCACGAGTGATGTCGCCGAGAATACGAACGGCAAGTCCTGGACCTGGGAACGGGTGACGCTTAATCAGTCGTTCAGGCATGTTCAACTGGTGTCCGACACGTCTGACTTCGTCCTTGAACAACCACTTAAGCGGCTCACAGAGCTTCAGCTTCATGTCCTTAGGAAGACCACCTACGTTGTGATGGCTCTTGATAGTCATACCGGTGATGCTCAACGACTCTATTCTGTCAGGATAGATAGTACCCTGCGCAAGCCATTTTGCATCCGTTATCTTCTTCGCCTCGGCATTGAAGACTTCAACGAAGTCACGTCCGATAATCTTTCTCTTCTTCTCCGGGTCGGTAACGCCTTCCAAATCATGGAAGAACTTGTCACTTGCGTTGACACCAATAACGTTCAGTCCGAGTCCGTTGTAGGCATCCATGACTTTCTGGAACTCATTCTTACGTAGCATTCCATGGTCAACGAAGATACAGGTGAGGTTCTTTCCGATGGCACGGTGCAGCAATGTAGCGCAGACACTTGAGTCGACACCACCGCTAAGACCAAGGATTACACGATCGTTGCCAATCTGCTGACGAAGCTCAGTAATCGTCGATTCGATGAAACTTGCAGGACTCCACTCTTGCTTTGAACCACAGATGTTTACAACGAAGTTCTTAAGCAATTGTTTACCTTGTGTTGTGTGGTAAACTTCGGGGTGGAACTGCACGCACCAAACCCTCTTCTGCTCGTCGGCGAATGCCGCATTCTCTACGTCGGAAGTAGAACCGATAACGTGATAGCCATCCGGAATAGCCGTGATAGTGTCACCGTGGCTCATCCAAACTTGTGAACCCTCCTCGAATCCTTTAAAGATGGCAGAGCCGGTGTCAACCTTTTCGAGGTTGGCACGCCCGTATTCGCGTGTGCCGGTTTGCTCTACGCTGCCGCCTTCTGTGTAGGCGACATACTGAGCACCGTAGCAGATGGCAAGCACAGGCAGCTTTCCCTCGAACAAACTGAGGTCTACCTTGAATGCTTCCTTGTCGTGCACGGAATAAGGGCTGCCCGATAGGATTACGCCGATGACGCTCGGGTCGTCCTTAGGGAACTTGTTGTACGGCAGTATCTCACAGAACGTGTCGAGTTCTCGAATCCTTCGTCCTATGAGCTGTGTCGTCTGCGACCCGAAGTCAAGAATAATAATCTTTTGTTGCATTTAATATAGTTGTATGATTTATAAATGTTTTCTGTCTATAAGTCCGTCAGCTTGTTAGCTTCGCGTAGCGTGTCAGGTTTCCCGACATCAAGCATCTTGAGGTCACTGGCTACAAAGCCCTTGATAAGACTTGTGCCACAATTGTCGAGATAGAAGTCCATTATCGGGAAAACATCGGGATATTTGTCCATCCTCTTTGTAAATTCAGGCAGTATACAATGTATTCCTGAGAAAGCGTATGCCGACAACGTAGTCTTACCATAGCCTAAAAGCCTGTGCGCCACTTCAATATTCTCATGATGCTCAGGTATCAATTTAATCTCTTCAGGATGTTCTTGGGCGAACTCTCTAAGCCATCTGAACGGACTCTTTACCTCTCCTGTTTCGATGTTAGCCCATCCTACGAGTCGCATGCCGCTGTCGAAAAGCAGATAGCGCTTGGTCTTCCGCCATGATACAAGCAACGTAGCCGAAGCGACCAACGGCTTGCCGGCACCATAGTTTGGCATCAATGGACCCTCGGTGTAGAACTTCTGCAAGTCGGCATTGCTGAGAATGTCGACGTTATGTATCAGAACAGGCTCGTCATGGTTGAACAGACGGATTGCTTTTCGCAACCCGCCGCCAGTGTCCAAAAGCTTGTCAGTCTCATCAGAAATATGTATATCGACACCAAAGTCATGCTTTGACAGATAATCGATAATCTGATTGGAAAAGTGGTGGACGTTGACAACGATATGATTGAAGCCCGATGAGCGCAGGTTCTCTATCACATGCTCCAGCAAAGGTTTGCCATTGACTTTAACCAAAGCCTTAGGCATACTGTCAGTAAGAGGTTTAAGGCGAGTTCCCATACCCGCAGCAAATATCATAGCTTGCATTTCGCTTCCTTTCTGTATTTCTTTTTCACTTCGACTTTTACGGTACTAGTTTGCCTGAGGGTTGAGGGCTTCGCTCACCTGTTCAGCTATTGCCTTCATGCCCTTTACCGTCGGATGTCCGTTCTTCTTGTCGATATTCTTTAGTTGGATATATGGCACGTTGTAATGGTTGCAAATAACCTTCATCGACTCTGTGAACTCCGGTTTTAAGTCGCTATTAATAATGTAGTAGATGTGTACGTTAGGGTGGTGGAGTTTTAACCAGTTGACCATGTAAGCCATAGCCGGACGGAACGTATAGAAATCTCCACACTTCCAGTCGCTGTACTTGTAGTCACCAATAGCCTCACCGCTCCAACTGTCGTTTGTTGCTCCGAAGACGAGAAGGATGTCCGGACTTCCCACATTATACATACGCTTCAGGAACGAGCGCTGAGAGTAGTCATTGCCGTCATAGCCCTGATATCCAATTGTAGCACCGCTATAAGAGTTGTTGACCTCGAGTTTCATGCCATTGTCGTATATGACTTTCCACCACCAAGTGTCCTGCACGCGGTTTACGTCAGTCTTCGACGTGTCGTTCTTTGCATAGTACCACAACTCGTTAGTTGACGGAGTGACAAAGTCTTCGAATGTAGAATAAGAGTCGCCAAGTATCGACACTCGCTGCGCTGATGCCCAAACGCACACTGCCAGCGAAATAGCGAGGAATATAATTTTCTTCATTTATCTTGTTAATTTTAAGCTATCTATCTGATGTTAAACGAGTTAGTCAATTAGAAAGGAGAGCCATCGCCTTCGGGGAGGTCACCGTCAGGCAGTGGAGGAACATCGCCGTTCATCTTGCTACCCATTATCTCGCCGCCGAGGAAGCCACCATCGTCAGAGCTTTCGTTGATTGTCTGTGTGAAGTCATCATCATCAGGATTGGCGAATTCGGTGTATTCCTTAATGAACTTCAGCGTTACGTCGGCAGTGGCACCTTTACGGTGTTTTGCTATTATAATCTGAGCCATGCCGTGCATGTCCTCGCCTTTCTCGTTCTGGAATATTCGATAGTACTCCGGACGGTGTACAAAGAGAACCATATCGGCATCCTGCTCAATTGCTCCCGACTCACGGAGGTCGCTCAGCTGCGGACGTTTGCCATCCGGTCCCTCACGCTGCTCAACCGTACGGTTCAACTGCGACAGTGCAAGGATTGGAATGTTCAGTTCCTTGGCAAGTCCCTTCAGAGAACGGGATATTGTCGACACCTCCTCCTGACGGCTGTTGAAGCGCATTCCGTTGGCGTTCATAAGCTGCAAGTAGTCTATCATTATGATTTTCACTTGATGCTCACGGACCAGTCGACGAGCCTTTGTACGCAATTCGAACACACTCATGCCCGGCGTGTCGTCAACATATAGCGGTGCGCCTTTCAAGCGTCCGATGTTTGAGTCGAGGCGTTCCCATTCGTCCTGCGTCAAGTCACCGTTCAGAATTTTATTGCCCGGGATGGAGCAAACGTTGGATATTATACGGTCGACAAGCTGCACATTGTTCATCTCGAGTGAGAAGAACGCTACCGGCACACGGTTGTCGACGGCTATATTCTTGGCAATACTGAGGGCGAACGACGTCTTACCCATGGCAGGACGTCCTGCTATGATAACCAAATCAGACGGTTGCCATCCTGCCGTTATCTTGTCGAGCTCGGTAAATCCACTTGCGACACCTGTCAGACCACTGGTCTTCGATGCCTCACGAAGTATTCGCTGCGCCTCATCGACTATTGGATCAATCTGCTGATAGTCCTGAGCCATGTTCGTCTGGGAAATTTCAAAAAGACGGCCTTCTGCTTTCTGCATCAACTCATCAATATCAGCGGTTTCATCGAAAGCATCGGTCTCAATCATCGAGGCAAACTGTATGAGCTGGCGGGCAAGATATTTCTGCTGCAGAATGTGCGCATGGTACTCGATATGGGCTGAGCTGGCAACGTGGCTAGACAGTTCTACGATGTAGCCGGGGCCTCCGATTTCCTCGAGAGTCCCTTCCTTGCGAAGCTCCTCTGTCACCGTCATGATGTCGACGGGGCGGTCGCTCATATTAAGAGTCTGTATAGCCTGGTAGATTTTCTGGTGTCTTGGGTCGTAGAAAGTCTCTGGATGGACTATCTCTGATATGACTGTGAACGCGTCCTTGTCTATCATGAGAGCTCCGAGAACAACTTTCTCAATGTCAACAGCCTGCGGTTGCAGGTGTCCGTAGTTATTGTCGATTGGCGCTTGCGCCTTACGTCTGGTTCTTTGTCGGTTATTGGTATTTTCTGGCATAACGTTTAAATCAAAGTTCTGCAAAGTTACATTAATCGACTGACATTACAAAGAAAACTCGGGCATTTATTTTTTCGTCATAATAGACCTTTATTATAAAATGTGTATATGCTTTCGGTGCGCCAACTGGCAATGAGATGGAGTTCGTAAAAATAGTTTACAGTAAAACGAAAGCTGACGAATGGGCTCTTAAAAGCTGACCTTTCGCGTTGCAAAACCTAAGCTCTTAGCGTCCCAAAACTGACCTTTTGGAAGCTCAAAGCTGACCTTTTGCGCAGACGTTGGTAATCAATGAGTTACGAAGACGAAAGAAGACAAGTTGCAATTTGAAATATCTTGACAGTGCATAGTTTTCTGCAAATGCTTGTGCTAACTGTATAACATCTAATGCAGGGGCGCCCCTGCAGTGTAAAGCATGATTATTTGTACATTTGCTGTTATTAGTTTAAAAAAGAATAATGTATGTGCTCAAATGCTTGTAATAGTTTTATACAGTCCGGCTAAGAAAAAAACAAAATTGAGAACGATTTAAATTAATTTTTTATACCTTTGCATATAGATGGGAGTTCATAAAGAAACCGCTTCCAGAAGACTTCCGTCAAGGTCAAAATCTGTGAACAACACACCTTAAACAAACACTTTAATAATATGATTACATTCCCTTGCTGCAAAATCAACTTAGGTCTTAACGTAGTTGAAGAACGCCCAGACGGCTACCACAACATAGAGACCGTGTTCTATCCGGTACCACTTACCGATGTCCTTGAAATCAAGAAGATGGACGAAAGGTTTCCTTGCGATGGCGACTGCGATGTTAAAGTCTCCGGCAATTACTCTGCCGGCGACGACAAGGACAACCTTGTCGTGAAGGCATACAACCTCATTGCCGCCGATTTCGACGTACCTCGCATTCACGCCCATTTGTATAAGCGCATCCCGGTGGGCGCCGGTCTGGGTGGCGGTTCTTCTGACGGAGCGTATATGATTAAGCTTCTCGATGAGCGTTTCAGACTGAACATGGGCAACGCCGAAATGGAGCGGTATGCCGCTAAACTTGGCGCGGACTGCCCGTTCTTTATCAGTGCTGAGCCATCTTACGCCACCGGCATCGGTGATGAGCTGGAACCGGCTGACGACGAGGATGGAAATCTCAACGGATACACGGTTGTCATTGTCAAACCGGACATCGTTGTGTCGACAGCAGAGGCTTACAAGGCTATCAAGCCGGCAGCTCCGAAGTTGAATTGCCGTGCCGTTGTCAGACAGCCAATAGAGACTTGGCGCAATGATTTGAGCAACGACTTCGAGGCTCCTGTGTTCAATCAGCATCCCGAACTGAAGGATATCAAGGACAAACTCTATTCGCTCGGAGCGGTATATGCACAGATGAGCGGCAGCGGAGCGGCACTGTACGGTATCTTCGAGTCAGAGCTGGAGGGCATAAAGAAGGAGTTCCCGTCTTGTTTCGTGGCGGTTGAGAGACTGTAGTCGGTAATACAGCCGGCGCAAAGAGCGTGGAGTCATTTTTCTCTCCATAAATGTCCGATTTAGAAATAAATGCATTAACTTTGCATACGTGCACGTCAACGCGAAGAAAATACTAATGATACTGACCGCAATCGTACTTACACCGATTGTTGTGTTCATTGTTCTGACCTTGCTCCTGTATGTTCCACCGGTGCAGAACTGGGTTGCAGACAGGGTGGCTGACTATGCTTCGGAACAAACAGGCGACAGTATCACCGTCGGAAGGGTAGGGCTCTCGTTCCCGCTCGACCTTCAGCTGTCCGACTTCAGTATGCTTCAGAAGAATGACTCGCTGCCTAACGTCACCGATACGATATGCGATGTGAAGAGCTTAGTTACCAGTGTACAGCTCATTCCGTTATTTAAGGGTCAAGTAAACGTTGATGAACTTACCTTTAAAGGTTTGAAACTCAACACTGACGGCTTAATTGGAGATTTGAGGATTAAGGGCAATCTGGACAAGCTTCACGTCCATAGCCATGGCATAAACTTAAAGGGAGATTCTGCGAACGTCGACTTTGCTGAGATAGGAAAGGGATGGATAGACATTGCCCTTGGTGACACGATGCCTAAGGACACGTCTAGCAAGACATTGTGGAAGATAAAGATAGGCAAGGTTAGCCTTTCCCAGACTGCCTTCGGACTGCATTTGCCTGGTGATACGATGAGTGTCAATGCCGATTTCCACATGGCTGTAGCCAACAATGTCGACCTTCTGTTGCATGACAATATATATAACGTGGAGGCATTGGACTGGCATGGTGGTTCACTAAGCTATAATATGAATTATGAACCACGAGCCAAGCGTGGCTTCGACAGCAATCATTTGGCCTTCAGCGATGTTAACCTCGGCGTCGATTCCTTCTCGTACAGCAAGGAAGCGTTAAGTCTGATGGTGCGGGCCGCCAACTTCAAGGAGCATAGTGGGCTCCGGCTGGATGGGCTCGCTGCTCATTTCCTGATGAATGACAGACAGATACGATTGTCGGACTTGCACGTCAAGATGCCAATGACTGACATTTCGGGTAAGTTCTGGATGGATAAGGATGCCTTTGCCGATACCAATCCCGGTAAGTTCTTTGCTAATGTGAAAGGCAAAATCGGTGTCAGCGACTTGAATCCGTTCCTTTATTCTGTCGATAAGAAATACCTTTCGGTTCTTCCACAAGAATCCATCAACTTGAAAGGGCGTGTATATGGTAACATGAAATACCTCGACTTCCGTAATCTGATGGTAAGTTATCCATCGGCATTCACGGTCTGGGGAAATGGCTATGTTACCAACCTGATGGATACCAAGCATCTTACTTTAAGCACAAGGATGAAGTTGAAGACGCGGAACATGCGCTTCCTGAGTAAGTTTATGCCTCCATCAACGGCTAAAATGCTGAGAATACCGAGTGGAATAACGGCAAGCGGCTTCGTCAAAGTCATGCCGTCGAGGTATGAAGCTCTGATAACGGCACTGTACGGGAAAGGGTCCATGAAGTTGCGGGGCTTCTACGATACAAGGAAAGAGCAGTATCTGGTTGACGCCGATGCTAATGGCTTCAACGTAAAAGGCTTCCTGCCTACACAGCACATTGGTGTTATCAGTGGAAAAGTATATGCCAAAGGAGTCGGAACGGACTTCCTTGCAGGCAAGGCGAAGGCCGATGCGGATGTAAATATCCGTAAATTCAGGTATCAGAACTATATCCTTGACAATGTTAAGGGCAACGTCAGAATGTCTAACGGTAATGTCGTGGCTTACGTCAATTCACGGAACGGAATGCTGAACGGCTATTCGCGTGTCAGAGGAAAGGTTCGTAAGGGGCTCATCGATGTCAATCTGACTGGTAATATAGCCTCAGCCAATCTGCGGACGTTGGGCTTTGTCAATAAGAATTGGCTGCTGACAGTTCGTCCTTCGCTTAACATCAAGTCTGACTTGAAGAACTACTATCATGCCAACGGTTATCTGCATAATGTCAGTCTTAGACAAACGAGAAGGCGGAACACATCAGTATTGCTTGCTGGTGATGTTAAAGTCAATGGCGGACTGAGAGGTAAGCTGCTCTCAGGGCATGTTGCCGGCGAGATTGACAAAGCCGACTTGAAGGCTCTCGGTGTAGTTGATAAGCCATATGTATTATCCACTGTGGCTGACTTAGACGTATCGTCAGATTTGAAGAAGCATCATTCTGTTGACGGAACGATTAGCGAACTTAGTTTAATAGAGAGGCATAATGGTCTGAATATAAGACTTTTGAATGGCAATGCTGACATCAACGCAAAGCTGTCTGGCAACAATGTGCAAGGCAAAATATCCGGCAATGTCGGTTATGCTGACTTGTATCAACTTGGAGTTACGGACAAGCCGTTTACCACGAGCTTGAGAACGGCATTGGCATTTAAGTCCGATTTGGACGAATTCTATTATGCCGACGGATACGTTGACGACCTTCTTGTAAACGATGGGACGGGCGAATACGCTCCGGGAAGAATGAATATCGGTGTCAATATGTCAAAGGCCTCAACGCATGTGGACATTGCCGGAGGTGACTTCAAACTGTTGGCTGATGCCGGCGGCTCATATAAGATGGTATTGAAGAGTGTTGACAAGATTATTAAGGAGGTCACTTCGCAAATTACCAACAAGCGAATCGACCAGCCTGCGATAATGGCATTGTTGCCAAATGCGCACCTTGTGCTCAACAGCGGAGGCGATAACATTCTCGCAAGTATACTCGCCAAGAATGGATATAAGTTCAAGAACGCTGACATCGATTTGTGTTCTTCTGCCGTAAACGGTCTTAACGGAACCGTGGCTATGGACTCCCTTGTATACAACGACAGCATAACGGTTGACGAACTCAATGTGGCATTGAAGACAGAGGATAACAAGTTGAAGTACGACGTTGCCCTCTTGAACAATGTCGACAATGCTTACCCGTACAAAGGGACAATTAACGGAACCTTCTTCGAAAAGGGTATCATCGCAAACGCTACCATCCGGGACAGCAAAGATAAGAAAGCGCTCGACATGGGCTTACAGGCGGCGATGCACGGAGATGGTATTATGTTGTCAGTCATATCACCTCATTCCATAATAGGATATAAAGACTTTGCCGTAAACGACTCTAACTATGTCTATATAGGGCATGACAAGCGTGTGTCGGCTGACATGCGGCTGCTCGCCAAGGATGGTGCGGCTGCGCAGATATATACCGATGACGAGGATACGACGTCGCTTCAGAATATCACTCTCAGTATGAACAACTTCGAACTGGGCAAGTTGCTCACCGTGCTTCCGTTCGCTCCGAATATCAGCGGTGTACTTAACGGCGACTACCATGTGGTTCAGACGGCTAAGGACCTTACTGTTTCGAGTGACATGAGTGTGCAGAACATGACGTATGAGGATTGCCCTATGGGTAATGTTGGTGTCAATATGGTTTACATGCCACAAGAGGACGGAACGCATTATGTCGATGCCATAATCTCACAGAATGACCTCGACGTTGGGCAACTGACAGGTACTTACGACAGCAAGGGCAACGGCAATCTTGATGCCAATATGTCGCTGGATAAGTTCCCGCTGAGTTTCATTAATGGATTCGTACCTGATAAGATTATTGGACTAAGCGGATACGGCATGGGTAACGTGACTATAAAGGGGCCATTGAACAACCTTGATATCAACGGAAAGCTCAACCTCGACTCTTCCTATATATTCAGCGAGCCTTACGGAATACAGATGCGGTTCGCGGATGAGCCCGTCACCATCGATAACAGTAAACTTCTGTTTGACGATTTCGAAATGTTCGCCAACAATTCGCAGCCGCTTCGCATCAATGGATACCTTGATTTCCGCAACCCGAACAATATGTATCTGGACACAAGGATGATGGCTGAGAACTTCGAAATTATCGATGCGAAGGAGAATCCTCGTTCAACGATTTATGGCAAAGCTTTTGTCAACTTCGTGGGAGGCATGAGAGGCTACCTTGACAACCTTCGGATGGGTGGCAGACTTGACCTGCTGGGTAATACCGACATGACTTATGTGATGCGGGACACGCCGTTGTCGACTGACGATGGTACTGATGGGCTCGTTAAATTCACTAATTTCAACGACAGTACGCCAGATGTTGTGGTGCGCCCGAGTATCAGGGGCTTCCAAATGGACCTCAGTCTGGGTATCGACGAACAAGCTCATGTTGTCTGCGCACTTAACACAGAGCACACCAATTACATCGACCTCATTGGCGGAGGAGACCTTACACTGCATTATGACCCGACGAACGATATGACGCTAAACGGCAGATACACTCTGAATTCGGGCCAGATGAAGTACTCGTTGGATATGATTCCGCTCCGTACCTTCAACATTCAGGAAGGCAGTTACATTGAGTTCACGGGTGAACCGACAAATCCGACGCTGAGTATAACGGCAACCGAGGATGTCAAAGCTAATTACAGCAGTCCCGGCGGCAGTGATCGTATGGTGACATTCAATACCGGAGTGCAACTGACTAATACTTTGTCGAAGCCGACGGTAGAGTTTATCGTTACGGCGCCGGACGATACTGAGGCGCAAAGTGAACTTAATACAAAGAGTGCAGAGGAGCGTGGGAAGATTGCAGTGACGTTGCTTGCATCGGGAATGTACATCAGCGATGGCAAGGGAGGTAACTATGCGATGAGCAGTACACTTGCAAACTTCCTGCAAAATCAGATAAACTCCGTCACAGGACGTGCCCTGAACACAATGGGATTGGACATAAGCGCTAACATGGAGAGCACCACCGACTCACATGGAGGTCTGCATACGGACTACACATTCAACTTCTCGAAGAGACTATGGAACAACCGCTTGCGCATTTCAATGGGCGGACGGGTGTCGACCGGAGCAGACAACAGCAATGAGAATGGTGCATATTTCGACAATTTCTCTTTGGAATACCGTTTGAATCAGAATGAGACTCAATACTTGAAGTTGTACTACGACCGTCAGGCTTATGACTGGCTCGAAGGCGACATTAGTGAGTTCGGAGCCGGTTTCATGTGGCGACGCAAGCTGCAACACTTCAAAGATATCTTCCGTTTCAAGTCTAAGAAGGAGGAAATGCCAGCTTTCAATGAGCGGCGGGATACCCTAATAAGATTCAAGACCAATGAAAATAAATAGGCTATACATATTTATAATATTGCTGTCCGCATGCTTCATTGCTGCCGCATGTTCCACAACGAGCGGCATTCCGGAAGGTGAGCAGTTGTATACGGGCATGAAACCGACCAAATATGTTGACTATGAGGACAACGCCCACTTCCGTTCCACAAAGGAGGAGATGGACGTCGTGCTCGCCACGAAACCTAATGCGTCCATTCTGGGAAGCCCTTCCTTACGTTCGCCGTTTCCCGTCGGACTGTGGATATGGAACGCCTTCAATCCTCATAACACAGCCTTCAGCCGCTGGATGGTAAGGAGTTTTGGCTCACAACCAGTGCTTCTGAGTTACGCCAATCCAGAGCTTCACAAGTCAGTGGGCGAAGGCACGCTTGCTAAACGTGGCTACTTCCATGGCAAAGTGGACTATCAGTTGTTGCCGCAGAAGAACCCCAAGAAGATGAAAATGCAGTATACAGTCGACATGGGACCACTGTGGCGCCTCGATTCACTGGCTTATGCCGGTTTCCCAGTTGCCGCTGACAGTCTCATTAAGTCTGATTCTGCGAATGCAGAGATACACGACGGTGACCCATTCAACATCGAAAGCCTAGAGAAAGAACGCCGTAGGATAGCCTCATTGTTCCGCAATAACGGTTACTATTATTACGAACGGGGTAACGCAGTGTACATGGCTGACACGATAGCGGAGCCCGGCAAGGTGAAGATAAGGTTGCAAATGGCTGACAGTCTTGCTGACAATGTAATGCGGAAGTGGTACATCGGCAACGTCACCGTAAACTTCCGGAAGCAGGTTTTCGAACAACTCAACAACTCAAGGCACTTCCGTCACTATGCATTAAACTTCAACGGACGCAAGCCGCCCCTACGTATGGGAGTCGTATTGGCCGACTTGCAACTTCGTCATGGCGACTTATACTCAGCTCTGAAGGATGAGATTTCACAAAAGAAGATAAACGCCACGGGGCTTTTCACTAGTTCCCGGTTCAGCTTTACACCCCATGACTCGACCCCGGATTGCGACACTTTGGACATGAATGTGGACCTTACGCTCGACAAGCCCTACGATTTCTACATCGAAGCATACGGAAAAGGCAAGACAAGCGGAAAGTACGGACCAGAGGTAATAGTCGGTATGACGAAGCGCAATGCCTTCCGTGCGGGCGAACTGCTGAACATTCGCTTGCATGGCTCTTACGAATGGCAGACCGGCCATCGTGCTGAAGGAAGCAGTTCGAAGGTCAACTCCTACGAATACGGTGCCGAAGCTAGTCTCGATTTCCCGAGAATAGTAAATCCATTCCGCGTCCCTATCCGCAAAAGGATTGAGCGAATGCGTCGCAGACAGGAAGAAGGAAGACCCGTAAAGATGCGTCGTCGCAGACGTCCACGTACTTTCGACGAAACCCCTTTGACAACGTTGAAGGCATCAATGGACATTGTCAACCGTGCCGATTTCTTCAAACGGCATGTCGTTTCGGGAGAGTTGACATACGACTGGAAAACTTCTGAATCGAAAAAGTTTAGTTTCAGTCCGCTCATCCTTACATACGAGTATATGCAAAGCCGTACTGAGAGGTTCAAGCAGATGGAAGACTCAATGCCATACCTTCGTACATCAATGGCTGACCAGTTCATTCCGAAGGCTAGTTTCTCATACACTTACAAGTCGCCAGCTACTTATCGCAATCCCGTTATATGGTGGACGACTATCAGCGAGTCAGCAAACCTGCTGTCATTGGGCTATATGATAGGCGGCGACAAGTGGAGCGAGAAGAACAAGACGATGTTCAAGAATCCGTACGCGCAGTTCTTCAAGGTCGAGACAAACTTCACAAAGCTTTGGCAACTGTCAGAGAAGAACTCCATAGCAGCGCACTTCAACGCCGGAGTAATCTACACATACGGTAACAGCCGTGTAGCTCCGTACTCCGAGCAGTTCTATGTTGGTGGTGCCAACAGTATCCGCGCATTCAACATAAGAAGCATCGGACCGGGCAAATACCGCTCTGCCGACCGTAACTTCTCTTACGTTGAGCAGACCGGTGACATAAAGTTGCTCGCCAATTTGGAGTTCCGTCCGCATATCGTCGGCAACCTCTACGGTGCCGTTTTCCTCGATGCGGGTAACGTTTGGACACTTCACGACGACAATCCTGAGGACGGTGTGGTGCGTGAAGGAGGCAAATTCCAGTTTAAGAACATGTTTCGTGAAATGGCATTGGGAACCGGTGTCGGTCTCAGATATGACCTGGGCTACTTCATTCTGCGTGTCGACTGGGGCATAGGACTGCATGTTCCGTATGCCGACAAGACCGGATTCTACAACGTCGACAGCTTTAAGGATGCCCAGACCCTTCACCTTGCCATCGGTCTTCCATTCTAATTGGACTATGCGGAAGCCGTTACTTAAAATCAATTAAATATGAGTTGATTGATAAGATAAGTCCAATCTTTTTATTACCTTTGCAAAATGCTTGTGGCAAATGAGCCTAAAAGCAAGTTAAAGAAAAAAGAATAACACATTATTTATTGTACATCACTTATGAAACCAACTTTATTACTTCTTGCAGCAGGTATGGGAAGCCGCTACGGTGGGTTAAAGCAACTCGACGGACTAGGCCCTAACGGTGAGACCATTATGGATTATTCCATTTATGACGCTATACAGGCGGGATTCGGAAAGATAGTCTTTGTCATACGTCACGACTTCGAAGACCAGTTCCGCAAGCAGGTATTGTCAAAATACGAGGGACATATTCCGGCAGAGTTGTGCTTCCAAAGCCTTGATAAACTTCCTGAAGGGTTCTCCGTTCCTGAAGGTCGTACAAAGCCATGGGGTACCAACCACGCCGTGTTGATGGCAAAGGACGTTATCAAAGAGCCTTTCTGCGTTATCAACTGCGATGATTTCTACAATCGCGACTGCTTCCGTGTCATCGGAAAGTTCCTCTCGGAGCTTCCAGAGGGCAGCAAGAACAAGTACGCAATGGTAGGTTTCAGAGTTGGCAACACACTGAGCGAGAACGGTTCTGTCAGCCGTGGTATCTGCTCAACTGACGCCAACGAGAACCTGACGACTGTCGTTGAGCGCACAGAGATAGAGCGTCACAACGGAGAAGTACAGTATAAGGACGGTGACAAGTGGGTAACCGTAGCCGATACGACCCCTGTCAGTATGAATGTTTGGGGCTTCACACCCGACTATTTCGAATATAGCGACAAGTTCTTCACCGAGTTCCTCGAGTCGCCGGAGACCAAAGTCAACCCTAAGGCAGAATATCTTATCCCTTGGGTCGTCAACAAGCTCATCAACTCAGGTACCGCAACAGTAAAGGTTCTCGACACTACGAGCAAGTGGTTTGGCGTCACTTATTCCGCCGATCGCCCAGGAGTAGTTGCCAAGATACAAAAGCTTGTCGACGAGGGAGTATATCCATCAAAATTATTCTAAACCAACTCAAATGTCTGAAAATAGGGATTCGAGCATAAACTTATTGACAGAAGAGCAGTGTGCCATAGTTAATGACACACTGTCTTCTGTCAACAACATTCTTATCACTGTCCATAAATCACCTGACGGTGACGCTATGGGTTCCGGGTTAGCGCTGAAACAGTATTTACAGTCGCTCGGAAAGCATGCGACGCTCGTTATTCCGGATGCCTGTCCCGACTTTCTCCACTGGCTTCCAGGCTATAAATCCGTTGTCAACTATAGCAAAAGGAAAGATGAAGCAGAAGATATCATAAAGTCGGCAGAGCTTGTTTTCTGTCTCGATTATAACCAACTGAGCCGTGTCGAAGAGATGCAATCATCCCTCGAGGCATCCACGGCACCCAAAATCCTTATAGACCATCACGAGAACCCCACCATTCCAACTATTGTCTCAGCGTCTCATCCCGAGGCGACGAGTACCTGTGAGCTTATCTTCAAGTTCATAAAGCAGATGAGTGGAACTGATGCCATCACCCACGACATTGCCGTTTGCATTTATTGTGGTATGATGACTGATACCGGCGGGTTCACTTACAACAGCAACCGCTGCGACGTCTATGTCATAATATCTGAGCTTATAAAGAAGAACATAGACAAAGACTACATCTACAACAAGGTATTTCACAACTACAGCGCTTGGGCTTTGAAGCTCAGGTCGTACATTATTCTGAATAAATTGCATATCGTCGACTCTCTCCACGCTTCCTATTTCTCCGTTACGAAGAAGGAAATGCACGACTATCATTTCATAAAGGGAGACTTGGAGGGCGTCGTCAACATACCGCTAACCATGAAAGGGCACAAGCTGTCTATCTCCCTGCGCGAGGATAGGGACAAACCAAACCACGTGTTTGTCAGCTTGCGTTCGTCATGTGGTTTCCATTGCCGCAGGGTTGCAGAACGTTTCTTCAACGGCGGCGGGCACGATGACGCAGCGGGAGGGCAACTCTATTGTTCTATGGAAGAAGCCGAGCAGACGGCACTTCGCGCCATCATCGCATTCAAGGACGAACTAAAGTAGAATATATAAACAGATACAAGATATGGGAAAACTAAGAGCAATACTGATATTATGGCTTGCCGCCTTCTCCGTCGTCATTGTTTCGTGCAGCGACGAGGAAACTTACGCAAAGCAGCTCGACCGCGAGAAGGCTGCCGTAAACCAGTTTGTGTCACGTCATGGCATCAATGTCATAACCGAATCGCAGTTCTATGCGCAGGATACCGTCACTGATACAGCACGCAACGAGTACGTTTACTTCAACAATACCGGCGTCTACATGCAGATTGTCAACAAGGGATGCGGAGAGAAAATCAAGCGTGGCGAGACCTTACGCATACTTTGCCGCTACGACGAATACAACCTTCTGAGCAACCCGGATACAGTTCAGAGTTCCAATAATCTGTTGTACTATCAGGCTATTGTCGACAAGATGACGGTTACGAACACAAGTGGAACATACTCAGGATACTTCGACGCTACATCCAGCGTTATGTACAGCATGTACGGTTCTACAGGCTCTGGAACAGCAGTACCGTCGGGCTGGCTCATCCCATTGGCTTATATAAAAATCGGCAGACCATCGTCGCCGACGGACCAGCTTGCCAAGGTGCGCCTAATCGTGCCTTCTGCTCAGGGTCAGGCAAATGCGACAACAGCCGTGTATCCTTGCTTTTACGAGATTACATACGAAAGAGGAAGATAGAAAACATACAAAAATATAAATCATGACACTTATAAAATCAATATCCGGAATACGCGGAACTATCGGCGGACATACAGGCGATACGCTTAATCCGCTTGATATTGTTAAGTTTGTTTCTGCTTATGCCACATTCATCAAGAAGGGTAGGGCAGAGAAGAAGATAAAGATTGTCGTCGGAAGGGACGCGAGAATATCGGGTCCGATGGTCCGCAATGTCGTTTGCGGTACTCTGATGGGCATGGGCGCTGACGTCCTTGACATCGGCCTTGCCACAACACCGACAACAGAGCTTGCCGTCCGCATGAGCGGAGCCGATGGTGGTATCATCATCACAGCTAGTCACAATCCCCGTCATTGGAATGCACTGAAGCTGCTGAACAGCGATGGTGAGTTCCTTACTAAGGATGACGGAAACGAAGTACTTGCTATTGCCGATAAAGCCGACTTCAACTATGCTGAGGTTGATGACCTTGGCTCCTACACTAAGGATGATTCTTACAACCGCCGTCATGTCGAGGCAGTCACATCGCTGAGCCTTGTCGATTTGACAGCAATACGGAACGCTCATTTCAAGGTGCTTGTCGACTCGATAAACTCTGTAGGCGGTATCATACTTCCACAGCTTTTGGATGAGCTTCACGTAGAATACAAATTCCTGAACGGAGAGGCTAACGGCGATTTTGCCCACAATCCGGAGCCACTTGAGAAGAATCTTGGTGGCATAATGGGTGAGATGAAGAGCGGCAAATACGATTTGGGAATTGTAGTTGACCCTGATGTCGACCGTCTTGCATTCATTCAGGAAGATGGAAAGATGTATGGCGAAGAGTATACGCTTGTAACTGTCGCCGACTACATTCTCGACCACGTCAAGGGGTCTACCGTTTCGAACCTCAGTTCCACACGTGCTCTGCGCGATGTAACTGAGAAACATGGTTGCAAATACTATGCTGCTGCCGTCGGCGAGGTCAATGTGACGACAAAGATGAAGGAAGTCGGAGCCGTTATCGGTGGTGAAGGAAATGGCGGAGTCATATACCCTGAGAGTCACTACGGCCGTGACGCCCTCGTCGGCATTGCTCTGTTCCTTTCTTCTCTGGCAGAAAAGGGAATCAAGGCATCGGAGCTTCGCAAGACATTCCCTGAATATTACATTGCCAAGAACCGTATTGACCTGACACCGACAACCGATGTTGACGCAATCCTTAAGCAGGTCAAGGAACGCTACGGCAATGAAAAGGATGTGCAAGTCACTGATATTGATGGCGTAAAACTCGACTTCCCTGACAAATGGGTGCATCTCCGCAAGAGCAACACTGAACCTATCATCCGTGTTTACAGTGAGGCTCACACCATGGAAGAAGCCGACAAACTCGGCAAGGAACTGATGCAGATAGTCATAGACATGCAGAAATAAATCTGTGCACTGTGCATCAGATAACCATAAGAATAATCATTGACTGTCAATATTTTTACAACTGGCATCCTGCCATTAATATATTTGTAACTCGTTGATAGTCAACGGCCACGAAAAAGGGCACCTTTGGACTTGCAAAAGCTAAGCTTTGGGAGGCCGAAAGGTGCCCTTTTGCATCACGAAAGCTGGCCTTTGGGAGCGTAAAAACTCAGCTTTGGTTTTCGTGTAAATATATTTCCGAAAGGGTAGGGGATACATACAACAAAAATACCGGTATTCTGTCGTAATTTGACAGGATACCGGCATTTTCATTTATGACCATCTGCCATCTTGCAAATATCTATGCCATCTACTGCAGGGGCGCCCCTTATGGGTGCCCGTTCTGACTGAAAGACCGACTATTTAATCCTACATTCGCTTTTGCAAAGCGTTCGGGCACACACAAGGGGCGAACCTGCAATGGATGTTTAGTGGCTATTTCGGATAATTCCGATATTCTTTTCATATTTAACTTTTTATTTAAACAGCAGGAGTCTGTCTCGTTTTGCAGCCGGAACAGTCCACTCTTCAGGAACGAACTTCCAGTTGTGATTTGGCTGCGGGTCGCAAGTAACCATCTCTTCGATGGCCTTCATGAGGTAGTAGCGTTGGTCACGATTGCTTCTCCATACTATCCGGCTTTCGAGACTGTCCTTTGGAATGCCGGCACCTTTGGTCAACAGTTCGCCGCCGCCATTGCCACGGTAGCTGTTTACAGCCACACGGTACCATGCTTTCTCGTCGAAAGGCTTACCGTTGGACATCCTCAATATCTTAACTTTCTGACCATCAGGCTTGGTAACGTCAACCACATAGTCTATTCCGGCAGCAGCATCGAAGTTGAACAGCAAGTTCTTAAAGCCCATCCGCTGTGAGTCGTCTCTCGTCGAGGTTTTGAGGAGAAGCAAATGGTCGTCGGGCGACTTCATAGTGTTGCACCACAAGTCGTAGCTCATTTCCAGATGCTTTCGTATTTCTTCGCCTTTAAGTTTCATTACGTATAGGGCATTTTCATACTTGTACAACTTGAACATGTCAGCAACTGTAACATCGCCGGAGTCAATCTTAGCGTCAAAGGATAGGGGAGCGTTGAATGTAATGTCGGCGCCCGTCACTTTGAGTTGGATATTCATTATAAAGTCGTTGAAAGCAGAGTTCCCGAAATAGCAATCGCGCGTGGATATTGGCTTAAGGAATGTGCCTATCTTTCTGCTTGCCCAAGTTTTCGTCTCCTCAATGGCATCTTTGAAGTGTTCATCGTAAGCCGAATCTGTTGCAAGTTGCCGTATATCAACGAGTTTCCCTTCTTTTCCAATTATCTCATATTTGCCATTTTTGCCTCTTTTCAACTTAAAGTCGGCACGTGCCACACGTATGGCGTTGTTGGCTGGGTCAAGACAGAGAACTTCCTTTCCTTCAGTATTAATAGCGATAATTCTGTGTGGCGTATGGTCGTGACCGAAGAAAACAAGGTCGAAACCGGGAACTTTCTCTGCCACGTCACGGACTTCATCCTCATTATAATTATCAGTCTTGATGCCGCCGTCCCAGCCGGAATGGAACAATCCGACAATTATGTCTGGCTTCTCGTTCTTTTTTACGTAATTAACCCAGTATGATGCAGATTTTACGATATCATCAAAACGTAGTCCGGTCCACTGTCTTTCATTCAGCCAATTTGGTATTGCCGGTGTCAGCATGCCTATGACAACTATCCGTACATCGCCTTTCTTGATAATGGTATAAGGATTCAGATACGGTTTATTTGTCCTTGTGTCAATTACATTGGCTCCAAGCATCGGGCATTTCACCTCCTTAATCCATTTATCATAGACCTTATGGCCCGGCTCAACATCGTGATTGCCAATCGTTTCGGCATCGTAGCCCAGGAAGTTAACGACACTTGCGGCTATATTCTCAGCCGTCGTGTCTTCATAATTATAGTAATAGTTGATTGGTTGACCCTGAAGTATGTCACCGTTGTCAAGCAGAACGACCATGCCGGGATTATCTTTGCGAACCTGATTGACGTAAGTAAGAACTCTCGAAAGCGTCCCTTGTGAATTCTTGTTGTTTATAAAGTCGTATGAAAAGAACCGTCCATGAACGTCGGAGGTCTCTATTAAGCTTACTACAACTGTGTCTTTCTGAGCTGAAAGGGGTAGAATGCACATTGCACACAATATTAATGAGACTGCAATTCGCAAAGTTCTATTTATCATAACAGTGATTATTTAATTTTTGTATAGTAAAAATACCAGTACGTTTTTCCATAAACCTTTTGCCTGCGGGACATGTCCGACGCCATGAAGTCAAGAAATTTCTTTGCGTTTTCTTCATCTATGGAATTGTATCTGGCGATATGATGCAATTTTGCATATAAAGTCAGGGCTTCTTTATAATGTTCAGGAAGTTTGCTATAGCTGACTCGCAGCAAACTGTCAGCTGATTTCTTGCTGTCGCCGTCTGCCTTAGTTCCAGTACTGTTCTTGTCGTCGGATTGAGTATTCGGCGTAAAATCCTGCAATCCGTAGAAAGATATGAGCTTGTCGTGGAATGCGTTTATGTTCTTGTTAACAAGCAGCTCGCACAACTGCCAATCAGCGTTGCGCTTGTATTCGGCATACATTTTACCTTTATTAACAATCAATGTAGAGATATTTACTTGATTAGGCTTTATAGAATTGACACCTACCATCTCGCAGTTGAATAAGTCTGCACCGATATTTCCTTCGTGAGCAAGAGCGAAGGCACGCAGTACAACTAAGTTATGGTTACCCTTCATAAACTTGTCTGCGGCTTTGCACGCATCGCTATATTCACTTCTGCTAATCAAAGATTCGACGTGCATCTGTTCGTGGAACGTTCTATTCTTATTGCCTATCAGACAAGTAGATAGCATCATGATAAGGAACAGAAAAAGATTCATTCCTGTCTTTCTTGAGAAGAGTCCTTCTTTGCCGCGATAAGAGAGTTCCCCCTGCCCTCTTTTTACCAAGATAGCAACAGCCAACCACACTATAATAAGTAGCGGAAGCAGCCAAAGCCAAGGCTCAAAGGAATAGTTTGGCTCTATTGTAGCTGGCATATTTGTGCACGCCGCAAGGATTAAGAAAGACGGAAAATAGCCCAACCAGTACCATTTGTTTTTCAATTTGAAAACAGTTTGAATACCTGATTGAAGCAGTTTTAGCGCTATGGTAATGAGAATAGCGCCCAATAAGGGTGTATATCTTGTCTTTCCGCCTGACGCGACATGCTGTGCAGCTGCAAGAACGTCGGACTGATAAAAGAAGATATATACAAAACAGAAAATTATAAATACGACGGCACAAGTCTTTTCTGTATACGAACTTGTGCCGCCATTACGATTAGTCATTATGTGTTCTTATGTTCAAAAACAGTAAATCCATGACTTCGATGGTGCTTCAGCTATTTTCTCTGAAGCCTCAAAGCCATCGCCGAACGTGCCGGAATATAGAGTTTGAGCCACTCCTTGCCGTCTTTTTCATACAGCGGGTCGAAGTTTGTCAGATGCTCCATTGTGTCATCGTTGAAGCCATTGCCACCAAACTCCTTTGCATCGGTGTCGAGAACAACCTTGTAACTTCCTTTTGGCACCAGGAAACCATAGTCGGTGAACGAGCGTGTCGGTGAGAAATTGAATACGAATATTATATCCCCACGCATGAACGCTAGTACTTGGTCACCGTCATTGTGCCAAATCTCCTGCACAGGAGTCTTGTTGAAGTTCTTCTCACTCTTGATAACTTCGAGCATTTCCTTGTCGAAGTCGCCGAGATAGTGGTAGCACAGGTCGTGATTGTCGACCAAATCCCACTGGCGACGTGCATACTTGTAGCTCCATCCGTTGCCTTCGCGCGGGAAGTCTATCCACTCCGGGTGTCCGAACTCATTGCCCATGAAGTTCAGGTATCCGCCGTTGATGGCAGCTGCGGTGACCAAACGTATCATCTTGTGCAAGGCAATGCCACGGCGGACGTTTTCGTTCTCGTCGCCTTTGCGGAAGTGCCAGTACATATCGGCATCTATCAGGCGGAAGATAATTGTCTTATCGCCTACCAGTGCCTGGTCGTGGCTCTCACAGTAGGATATCGTTTTCTCGTCGGCACGGCGGTTCTTGACCTCCCAGAATATGCTTGAAGGCTTCCAGTCTTCGTCCTTCTTCTCCTTGATAGTCTTTATCCAGAAGTCAGGTATGTTCATAGCCATACGGTAGTCGAAGCCATATCCGCCGTCCTCAAACTTGGCTGCGAGCCCCGGCATACCAGAAACTTCCTCGGCAATGGTTATCGCGTTGGGATTGATTTCGTGTATAAGGAGGTTGGCAAGAGTAAGATAGCAGATGGCGTTGTCGTCCTGATGACCATTGAAATAGTCTCCATAATTGGTGAATGCTTCTCCAAGACCGTGACTGTAATACAGCATTGACGTTACACCGTCGAAACGGAATCCGTCGAAATGGTATTCCTCAAGCCAGTACTTGCAGTTGCTGAGCAGGAAATGGATAACATCGTCCTTGCCGTAGTCAAAGCAGAGTGAGTCCCAAGCCGGATGTTCATGCCTGTCGCCGGGATAGAAGTACTGATTAGGGTCTCCCGCAAGGTTTCCCAAACCTTCTATTTCATTTTTCACGGCATGCGAATGTACAATGTCCATTATGACCGCAATGCCATTACGATGAGCTTCGTCGATAAGTGCCTTGAGCTCTTCAGGAGTTCCGAAGCGCGACGATGCGGCGAAGAAAGAGCTTACGTGGTAGCCGAAACTGCCATAATAAGGATGCTCCTGGATAGCCATAATCTGAATGGCGTTGTATCCGTCCTTTATAATACGTGGCAGAACGTTGTCCTTGAACTCTGTATATGTTCCGACTTTCTCAGCGTCCTGAGCCATGCCGATGTGGCATTCGTAGATGAGCAACGGGTCTTTGTGAGCCTTGAACTTCTTGCGGTGCCACTTGTAGGGTTTCTCCGGATTCCAGACTTGTGCCGAGAAAATCTTCGTTTCATCATCTTGGACAACACGCTGTGCCCATGCCGGGATGCGCTCACCTTCTCCCCCATTCCAATGAACATGCATTTTGTAGAGGTCTCCGTGATGCATCTTCTTCTCAGATAGCTTCAACTCCCAGTTGCCGGTGCCTTCTATGCGCTTGCAACGATACTTTTCGTCTTCTTTCCAGTCGTTGAAATCACCGACGAGGTATATGTCTGTGGCGTTAGGAGCCCACTCTCTGAAGACCCACCCACGTGGAGTCTTGTGCAAGCCGTAGTAGTCGTAGCCGCTTGCAAAGTCAGAAAGGGTTGTCTTTCCGTTATGTGTCAGTTGTCCAAGCTTCCATAATGCATGGTCATGACGACCACGGATGGCAGACTCATAAGGCTCAAGATACGGATCGTTCTTGACGATTCCGATGTGAGCTGGAGCCTTCTGCTTCTTCACTGTTGCCTTGGCAGCAGTCTTTCGTTTAGTATTCGCCATAATGTTGATAATGAAGTTATTATATTACAACTGCTTATTATGGAGCAAAAGCTTTTACGCTTTTATACTCTTACCTTGAAGATTGCCTTGTGAATCTCGCCATCACCGATGCATGGCTGGTGTCCGTCCTGCGGGAAGAAAATAGCGAATTCCCCCGGATTGCACTTAACGTATGAGCCGCCGACAAGTCCAGGGTACTTCGTTACATCCTTAACATCATTGTATTCTGCTTCCGGCATGTCCTTCAAAGGCATGTATCCGTATGTCTCAGGAGCAGAAAGCGGAATCTGAATGTCAAGCATGTTGCGGTGAGTTTCGTACGTTGCCTCTTCTTTAGTCTTGCCTGTGGCTGTAGTAATGTTTACGAAGAGGTCCTTGTCCTTGATGTAATGCTTGCCGGCTTCAAGTTTATTGAGGTCGTTTTCTTTAATAAACTTAACTACTGCAGGGAACAATGGGTTCAGAGCTGCATACTTCTCAAGGTTGTCTAAAGTGTCTACTATCATAGCTGTTTTGTTTTAAAGTATTATTCTTCGTGACGGACACCATCATCGTAGTGTCCATGTGCTGTTATATTTCCATTCTGGTCGCGCTCGACGAACTTACCGTCGCGTTGGTCATCACGGTAGAAGCCTTCGAATCTTTTGCCGTCCTTAGTCTCCTCTATCGCTTGTCCGTTTCGCTGTCCATTATGGTAGGTGCCACGGAACTTGCTCCCGTCGGCATAGTGGATTATCACCAGACCTTCAATTCGTCCGTTACGGAACTGTCCGTCGAACACGTCTCCATTGCGTTTGGTCAACTTTCCCTGACCGTTTTGCTTGTCGGCATCCCACTGTCCTACGTAAACGTCTCCGTTTTTCCATGACATTGTGCCCATGCCGTTGCGCTTTCCCTCAAGGAAATGACCCGAATAAGTGTCGCCGTTGCTGTATTTGAAAAGACCGTCGCCCGTTCTTTCGCCAGCAACATAGTCTCCTTCGTATATGTCTCCGTTAGCAAACGTGTATATTCCTTTGCCGTCTTCAGAGTCATTCTTCCAATCACCGTTATACGAATCACCCGAAGGAAAATAGTAAATGCCGTGTCCTGAGCGCATATTGTTTACGAAATCGCCGTCATACTTTGAGCCGTCGCCCCAGTCGAAGACACCTTTTCCGTTCTTTTTGTCATTCAGCCATTGACCATCGTAGTAGGCCCCGGAGGCATATGTATATCGTCCCTGTCCTTCGCGCCTATCGGCTTTCCAGCTTCCGTCGTATACATCGCCGTTGGAATATATCATCTTGCCATGTCCCTGCTGGAAGTCCTTGTACCAAAGACCCTCATAACGGTTGCCGTTCTTAAAGTAGTAGGTACCTAAACCGTGCTGCTGGTCCTGAAACCATTGCCCGTCGTACTTCTCTCCGTCAGTGAAGGTGTACACTCCCCTACCCTGTCTGCGTCCTTTTTCGAACTGTCCCTCGTATGTATCTCCGTTCTTGTATTTTGCCTTTCCTTTGCCCCAAGGTTTCCCCTTGAATATTTCACCTGTGTAAGTGCCACCGTCAGAAGTACGGCAAGTACCTACTACAATTTCCTGAGCTTTGATTGTCAAAGCTAGGAAGGTAAAGAATATAGCGAAAAGGACTTTTTTCAACTTTGAGTTAATAATTGATTTTATGTCTACAAAGTTACAAATTATTTGCCTAAACACAATGCTTTTAGAATATTTTTACATAACTTTGCCAAATAATATCTTTCCCGTTAAAGGCACATTGATATACAGAGATGACTGCGTTATTTGTTGCTTGCGGAATTATTACACATTATTTATATTATAGCATTCAAAAGATAGGAATGAACAAGAGTGATTTTATTGGAATAATACCTGCACGCTACGCCTCTACCCGCTTCCCGGGCAAGCCTTTGGCGATGCTGGGCGGTAAGACTGTTATTGAGCGAGTGTACACACAAGCTGCTTCTGTGCTTGATAATGTCTGTGTGGCAACCGACGACGAGCGAATCTTTACTGCCGTCAAAGCTTTTGGCGGGAATGCCATTATGACCCGCGCTGACCATAAAAGTGGCACTGACAGGGTTTGGGAGGCTTACACCAAGGCTGGCATTAACGCTCCCGTGGTTATAAATATACAAGGTGATGAGCCGTTTATAAGTCCAGAACAGATAACATCAGTTATGGAATGCTTCGACGACCCGGTAACTGAAATAGCGACATTGGGCAAGCCTTTTGAAAGCATAGAGGCTGTTAAGAATCCTAATTCTCCCAAGATTATAGTCGATAAGAATAGCTATGCCCTTTACTTCTCTCGCTCTGTCATTCCTTATGTACGTGGCGTTGACGAGCAAGAGTGGTTGGAACATTATCCATATCTCAAGCATCTCGGACTCTATGCCTATCGTTCGGAAGTACTGAAACAGATTACTGCCCTGCCGCAATCGCCTATAGAAAAGGCTGAAAGTCTTGAACAGCTCAGGTGGTTGTATAACGGATATCACATTAAAGTTGCGCTCACCAACATCGAAACGGTCGGCATTGATACACCGGCTGATTTGGAAAGGGCCGAAAGACAGCTGAAGCTTCATGTCAGCAAGTAAAGAACGAGATGGCGTCCTTATAGTTAAGACATTTTAAAAAACGCGACATGCTCAAACGTTTACGTTTTTTTATACTTATAATTCGGACGAATGTCAAAGATATTTGCTAATTTTGCAGACAGTAAAACAAACAAAAAACTATTGCTAACAAAATTATGTCAGAACTCAAATCTTTAAACAAGCGCACCGCTCCAAAGAGCGTAATGCCTGAAAGAATTATTCAGTTTGGTGAGGGCAACTTCCTCCGTGCTTTCGTAGATTGGATTATCTACAACATGGATCAAAAGACAAACTTCAACTCAAGTGTAGTTGTCGTTCAGCCGATTGAACGCGGAATGGTTGACTGGCTTAACGGTCAGGATTGCCTTTACCATGTAAACCTGCAGGGTAAGGAGAACGGACAGCCTGTCAATACTCTCACACGTATTGACGTTATCAGCCGTGCTCTGAACCCATACACGCAGAATCAGGCTTTCATGGCTCTTGCTGAGCAGCCGGAAATGCGTTTCATAATTTCCAATACCACTGAGGCTGGTATCAACTTCGATGACAAGTGCAAGTTCACCGATGCTCCTGCAGCTTCTTATCCAGGCAAGCTGGTACAGCTGCTGTTCCACCGTTACAAGTATTTCAACGGTGACCCGACCAAGGGTATGATACTTATGCCTTGTGAGCTTATCTTCCTCAACGGCCATCACCTTAAGGAATGCATCTATCAATACATCGAACTGTGGAAGAATGACTTAGGTGAGGACTACGAAGGCTTCAAGAAGTGGTTCACCGACAACTGCTACGTATGTGCTACTTTGGTAGACCGTATCGTACCGGGCTTCCCTCGTGACACCATCAAGGAAATCCAGCAGAAGATTGGTTACAAGGATAATCTCGTCGTAAAGGCTGAGAGCTTCCACCTCTGGGTTATCGAGAAGGCTGAGAATATGACTATCGAGCAGATGAAGGAAGAGTTCCCTGCTGACAAGGCAGGTCTCCACGTGCTCATCACCGACAATGAAAAGCCATACCATGCACGTAAGGTTACATTGCTGAACGGTCCTCACACCGTTCTGTCACCTGTTGCATTCCTCAGCGGAGTCAACATTGTACGTGACGCTTGTGAGCATCCTGTTATCGGAAAGTACATCCACAAGGTACAGTTCGATGAGCTCATGCAGACTCTTGACCTCCCGATGGACGAATTGCAGAAGTTCGCCTCTGACGTTCTCGAGCGCTTTGAGAACCCGTTTGTTGACCATCAGGTAACGAGCATCATGCTGAACAGTTTCCCGAAGTACGAGACACGTGACCTGCCAGGTGTAAAGACATATCTGAAGCGCAAGGGTGAACTGCCTCAGGGACTTGTATTCGGTCTCGCAGCAATCATCACTTATTACAAGGGAGGTAAGCGCGCAGACGGTACTCCTATTGTTCCTAACGACGATCCGAAGATTATGGACCTGCTCAAAGAGCTTTGGGCAACAGGCGATACACAGAAGATTGCAGAAGGTGTACTCGGTGCTACCGATGTCATTTGGAAGGAAAGCAAGCAGAACCTCAATGAGATTCCTGGTCTTACTGAACTTGTCAAGGCTGACCTTGACCTCATTCAGGAGAAGGGAATGCTTGAGGCTGTCAAGACAATCCTGTAAAAACTCGCCCCAATATTGGGGTCACAATAATTGAAATGCAATGGGATGATTGGATGACAGTAAGCCGTCCGTCACCCCATTGTTTGTTTAACATCCTTTCTTAATATTCTCTTAATCCATCACTCTGCTGTAAAATATGCATCCATTAACCATTTATAAGGCATCCGCAGGTTCCGGAAAGACATTTACTTTGGCTGTCGGGTACATCAGTTTGCTTGTCAGAAAGCCCGATGCCTATAGGGAAATCCTTGCCGTCACCTTTACTAACAAGGCCACGGCGGAAATGAAAAACCGCATTCTTTCTCAACTTTATGGCATTGCCATCAACTCTAGCAGCTCTCAGACTTACCTTGAAGCAATAAAGAAGACTACGGGTATTGACGACGAAGATGTCATTAGGACTCGCACGCGCAAAGCACTGGCATTGCTGCTTCACCACTATCAGGACTTTCAAGTGCAAACTATAGACACGTTCTTTCAGCGTGTATTGCGTAATCTTGCAAGAGAACTAGACTTGTCGGCAAACCTTCGCGTCAGCCTTAACGATAAGGAAGTTGAGGATACGGCTGTTGACGACATGATACAAAACCTTTCGATTGACAGCAAAGAACTGAAATGGATTAGTGACTATATAAACACAAACATTGACGACAACAAGAGTTGGAATGTCATTGGCCAGATAAAAGAGTTCGGAAACAACATATTCCGCGACTTCTATAAAGAAAGCAGACGCGAAATTGACGCAAAACTCTCCATGCCAACTTTCTTCCCGGATTTCACTTCGAAACTTATAAAGCAGAGGGAGATAGCTAAGAAAAACATCATTGAGCCTGCCCAACGAATTATAAATATACTTGAAGATAACGGACTTGCCGACGCTCTGCTCTTCCCATACGGTTACAAGGGGAGCATTTTCATGACTATTAAACGGGTTGCAGATGGCAATTTCGACGGAAGTCCTACTGGAAAGCGCATCCAGTCGGCAATTGACGACCCGAAGAAGTGGGCAAAGAAAGGGACGTCAGAAGCCCAAAAGTTGACGAGTCTTGCCGAAGCGCGACTGTGCCGCATGTTAGGAGAAATGGAAGAGGCAAGGCATGACAATTGGAACCGATACCAAAGCGCTCGGCTAACGTTGCGTCATTTATCTCAGTTAAGGTTGTTACGCTCCATCGGTAATGCCGTCGACAGTCTCAATCACGATGCCGGACGCTTTCCGTTGAGCGAGACACAGACCCTTCTAAGCGGAATAATTGAAGGTCAGGATGCTCCTTTCATCTATGAGAAGATTGGCGCAAGGCTGAAACACATTATGATTGATGAGTTCCAGGACACAAGTACCGTGCAATGGAACAACTTCAAGATTCTCCTTGCCGACTGCATTAGCCAGCAGGGAAGCCATGACCTAATAGTTGGCGACGTCAAGCAAAGCATTTACAGATGGCGTGGAGGCGACTGGAAAATAATAAATAATCTTGCGTTGAAGGACAAAACCGGAACCCCATCGTCCAGCAAATACAACGGAGGAATATCATCGGATAACATCGATGTCATGACTCTTTCGAAGAATTATCGCTCCGAAAAGCGCATCGTCAAGTTCAACAACACGTTCTTTACCCATGCGGTTGAGTACGAATGCAATCGTCTTGCGAACGACGGACTAACCGAAGAACGTACTTCCCAACTCTCAACGGCATACGATGATGTATGTCAGGAAACTACTAAGAAGGAGACACGCGGCAGCGTAACCATAAAACTTCTGCCATCATTGGATTACCGCAACAATGTTTTGTCTGAAACATTGGATGCGGTTATCGACATGCTTAACCACCGAATATCCGCTGATGACATTGCCATTCTTGTCAGAGTGAACAAAGACATTCCTGATATTGCGGACGCATTTGCAAACGACGAGAGACTGAAAGATGTACGCCTGGTTTCCGACGAGGCCTTCAGGCTCGACAGTTCACAAGCCGTCAACATTATAATCACAGCATTGCGACTTATAGCTCATAACGATGATGAGGTGGCACGTGCCGAATTGGTCAGGACTTATCACAAATATATACTCCATGACGACACCATTGCCACACAGTTGATAATGAGTCGTGAGCAAATGGACGCTGCTTTGCCTCATGATTTCATAACTGAGATTGACAAATTGGCAGCGATGCCGTTCGTCGACCTGGTCAACAAGCTTGAAGTTTTGTTTTCCCTGCACACTTTAGAGGACCAAAGCGCATACCTTTGCTCTTTCCACGACTGCATAGCGGAATACCTTGACGACAGCACAGCGGACATTGAAGAGTTCCTTAACACATGGGACGACACTCTGCATGAAAAGACAATACAGGGAGACGAGATTAGCGGCATCCGCCTTATTTCCATTCACAAGAGCAAGGGTTTGGAGTTCAAGAACGTTATAATACCCTTCTGCGACTGGAAAATGGAACTGCTCAGTACCATTTGGTGCTCTACCAAAGGCAAGGGTGAGCCGTACGATGAGTTGCCAGTTATACCAGTCGACTACTCTCGTGGCGCAATGCAAGGTACAGTCTATGAGGAAGACTACCAGGAGGAGCATCTTCAAAACACCGTTGACAACCTCAACCTTCTTTATGTGGCATTCACGCGCGCTGGTAGCAACCTTGTCGTAATCGGAAAGAGAGCCGGCGAAAAGAGCAAAGCCAATGGTAGTAACCGCAGCGAGGTAATAGAGGCTATTCTCCCGGGCATTGCCAATGAGCTAGGAGCTACTATAGAGAACGAAGATGACAAGAAAAGTCCATTGGTATTCACATACGGCGAACTGGCGGTAGACAGCAAGAAGGACTCAGGAGAAAAGACGACCGACAATGTTTTCGAACTTCATCCAACTGCTGAGAGGGTCATCGCCGAGACCTTCGACTATCCGGCATCATTCCGCCAGAGTAATGAGAGCCGCAACTTCATCAACGGTGACGACGTCAACGACAACGACCGCGGTCGCTATATCAAGATGGGCAATGTCATGCACGAAATCTTTTCACACATCAAAACTGCTGAAGACATCATGCCGCAACTACGCCAGATGGTGCAGGACGGAGTCCTTTACAGCGACGACTTTACCCCTTCCGACCTCCAGAAAGCCATATTGAAAGCGCTGGGCAATGAAACAGTGAAGGAATGGTTCGCACCAGGTTGGGAGCTTTTCAACGAATGCACTATCCTCCAGTATGATGAAGCATCAGGGATGACGGTAGAACGCCGCCCTGACCGAGTCATGAAGAAAGGCGATGGGTGGATAGTCGTCGACTTCAAGTTCGGCCAAAGCAACGATAAAGTATATTCTAGGCAAGTTGCCACATACATGAATTTGATACGCCAGATGGGAGCCAAGAACATCAAAGGCTATATCTGGTACGTTATGAAAGACAAAGTTGTAGAAGTAAAAGATTGAAACTCATGAACAAGACATTCTTAGAGTACGTGGCAACCGACTTGCTTGATAAGTTTTCCGGCAACATGGCGCACGTCGCCGTCGTGTTTCCTAACAAGCGTGCGTCGTTATTTCTCAACCAGACTATATCAAAGTTAAGCCGCAAACCAGTGTGGAGCCCGCATTATATAACGATAAGTGAGTTGTTCCGGCAGCATAGCGAGCTCACCATAGCCGACCCTATAAAGACCATAAGTGAACTTCACAAGAGCTATAACGAAATCACCGGCAGCGACGAAGACCTCGACAAGTTCTTCAGTTGGGGTCAAATCCTTCTTGCCGACTTCGACGATATCGACAAGAACATGGCTGATGCGTCCAAAGTTTTCCAAAATCTCAGCGACTTGCATGAGATGGACGACTTGTCATACCTTGACGAATACCAGATTGGTTTACTACGTCGTTTCTTCGGAAACTTTAACTCTGACAAGACTGCACTCGAAGAACGATTCCTGGAAGTATGGTCAAAGCTATCCGATGTATATACCGATTTCCGTACAAGGCTCCGCAACCAGGGACTTGCATACGAGGGAATGCTGTATCGCGATGTAATAGAAGGAACAGTAGAAGACTTCGACTATGACAAATATGTATTCATAGGCTTCAACGTTTTGCAACGAGTTGAGCAACGGCTTTTCATCAATCTCAAGAAAGAAGATAAAGCACTGTTTTATTGGGATTACGACCATTACTATCTAGACAATGACAATGAGGCCGGATTCTACGTCCGTCAGTGGCTTCAAAGTTTCCCTAATGAACTCAACGGAGGAGCGAAAGGCATATATGACAACATGTCCGGTGCCAAGAAAGTCAGATTCATGTCCTCGCCGACGGAAACTCTGCAAGCACAATATATCTCGCAATGGCTTCGCGAGAACGACCGTTATAAAGCCAACAACAAGACAGCGATTGTCCTTTGTGACGAAAATCTGCTGCAAACAGTTGTCCATTGTATTCCACCGGAAGTCACCCAACTTAATATTACAACAGGATACCCACTGTCGCGGACGCCTATCGCATCATTGATTCCTCAAATTCTGAACCTTCAACTCAAGGGATGGGACGACAAGCGGCAGAAGTTCCGCCTGCATTATGTCAACGCTGTGCTGCGCCATCCATACGTTAAATACCTTTCAAGTGACGCAACAGACTTGTATACAAAGCTGAACACGAACAAGGTATTTTATGTTTCGGATGACGAACTTGCTCTGAACAATGCCATGGCAGCATTGTTCACGCGCGATGGACTGACCGTTGACACAAATATCCGCCCTGATGGCTACGACCTTGGCGGCATTTTGCTGTGGATGAGCAATATAGTCAAGCAGATAGCAATCAATTTTGACGATAGCAAAGACCCTCTTACGGAGGAGTCCCTGTTCAGAATGTACAAACTGTTGAATAACCTCCACAATGTCCTTTGTGAGGAAGACGAGAACGGCAGCAGCATTTCTGACGAGATAAACATATTCACTTTCCAGCACTTCCTTAATCAAATAATATCATCTACTACGATACCGTTCCACGGAGAGCCTGCCATTGGCGTTCAGGTCATGGGTGTTCTTGAAACCCGTAACCTCGACTTCGACCATATTCTCATACTTTCCTGCAACGAAGGGAAGATGCCTAAGGGTGTTGACGACACGTCCCTCATCCCCCATGCGTTGCGTTCAGCATACGGACTGACGACCATCGACAACAAAGTGGCTATCTATAGCTACTATTTCTACTCCATGCTCCAACGCGCCAGTGATGTTACAATATTATATAACAGCTCTACCGAAGGACTTAACTCAGGCGAGATGAGCCGCTTCATGCTGCAATTAATGGTTGAAAAGCCAGCCAGTTGGGACTTCGGACTTTACTCACTGCAATCTGGTCAGATATCCCTTCCGTTCACATCGGAGAATGTAGGCAAGAGCAAGGATGTCATGGAGCGACTCGATGGTATGAAGAAAATGTCGCCAACGGCAATAAACACTTATATCCGCTGTGGCATACAGTTCTTCTATAAATATGTTGCCGGAATTAAAGAGACTGACAATATTGACGATGATGAAATCGACAACCGCATCTTCGGTAACATCTTCCACCGTGCGGCAGAACTTATCTATTCCAAACCGGAACTCAAAATCGACACCATCCTTAACATAGCATTCAACGAGGAACTGTTTCATCTGCCCGAAGGGACTGATACAGAGCCGCAACTCAACGGCATGCAACTCATCAACCGTACCGTTATCAAGCGCTATCTGTTGGAGTTGAAGGAGTTGGACAAGAACCTCGGAAAGTTCAAGGTGATAGGTCATGAGGCCGATGTAAGTATGAAACTCCCTCTGAAAGACAGGACAATAGAGATAGGCGGACGTATTGACAGACTCGACAGGGTCAACATCGGAGAACCCAACGAACGGCTTCGCGTCATCGACTATAAGACAGGAAACAAGGTCGCATCGGATATTGACACCGTGGAAGACATATTCGACAACCACAACATCCAGTCGAAACACAGCGACTACATCCTTCAGGCAATGCTGTACAGTATCATAGAGCAGAACCACGACGAAGAGCACAACCCACAGCATATTAATGTCAGTCCGGCATTGCTGTTCATTCAGCATACAAAGGCAAAGGACTACGACCCCGTTTTGACCATTGCCAAGGAGCCGATTACTGATGTCAACGTTTATAAGGATGACTTCCTTAGGCTGCTGAAGGAAAAACTTGACGAGCTTTACAATCCTGACATTCCCTTCGAACTAACCGACAACGCCGACTTCTGTCGTGTCTGCCCGTATAAGAATATATGTGGCAGACGATAGTGGTCGACACCCTATACATTATTATATATGTAGTATGCGACTGACAAAATTGTCAGTCGCTTTTTGTCAGTACTGACATAAAACCTTTCCCATCACCTTTTGGCACGGTTTTCGTATAGTCTTTGGCGAAATAAGATTTAAAATTTAAAAACTATAGATTATGAAAATTCAACCATTAGCAGACAGAGTGCTGGTATTACCGGCAAAAGCTGAAGAAAAAGTAGGTGGTATTATTATCCCTGACACAGCTAAAGAGAAGCCACAGCGTGGTAAAGTAATCGCAGTCGGCGAAGGAACCAAGGACGACAAGATGGTTCTCAAAGAGGGCGATGAAGTACTTTACGGTAAGTATTCAGGCACGGAAATCGAGAACGAAGGCGAGAAGTATCTCATGATGCGTCAAAGCGACGTGCTCGCTGTCTTGAAGTAATGTTTCAAATAGTTTATAAATCGATTTAGACAAAAAAGAAAAACACATATCAAAATGGCAAAGATTATTAAATTCGACACAGAGGCACGCGAGCTCCTTAAGAACGGAGTAGACCAGCTTGCCAATGCAGTGAAGGTTACACTGGGCCCGAAGGGTCGTAACGTCGTTATAGAGAAGAAGTTCGGCGCACCACAGATTACTAAGGATGGTGTTACCGTTGCTAAGGAAGTAGACCTCGAGGACAAGTTCGAGAACACTGGTGCTCAGCTTGTAAAGAGCGTTGCTAGCAAGACTGGTGACGATGCCGGTGACGGTACGACAACCGCAACTATCCTGACACAGGCTATTGTCAACGAAGGATTGAAGAACGTTGCTGCCGGTGCCAACCCAATGGATTTGAAGCGCGGTATCGACAAAGCCGTTGCTAAAGTCGTTGAGTACATCAAGAACAATGCAGAAATCGTTGGCGACAACTACGACAAGATTGAGCAGGTTGCTACTGTTTCTGCCAACAACGACCCTGAGATTGGTAAGCTCCTTGCCGACGCTATGCGTAAGGTTTCTAAGGATGGCGTCATCACTATCGAGGAAAGTAAGACCCGTGACACCCACATCGACGTTGTCGAGGGTATGCAGTTCGACCGTGGTTATCTGTCAGGCTACTTCGTAACCGATACCGACAAGATGGAGTGCGTTATGGAGAACCCTTACATCCTCATTTATGATAAGAAGATTTCGAACATCAAAGACTTCCTGCCAATTCTGCAGCCAGCAGCTGAGAGTGGCCGTCCATTGCTCGTAATCGCTGAGGATGTCGACTCTGAGGCTCTGACAACACTCGTTGTCAACCGTCTGCGTGCAGGTCTTAAGATTTGCGCTGTCAAGGCTCCGGGCTTCGGCGACCGTCGTAAGGCTATGCTCGAGGATATCGCTACTCTGACAGGTGGTGTCGTAATCAGTGAGGACAAGGGTCTGACACTTGACAAGGCAACACTTGAGATGCTTGGTACAGCCAAGAAGGTTACTATCACTAAGGACAACACAACTATCGTTGACGGTGGTGGTGACAAGAAGAACATCGCTGATCGCGTAGCTCAGATTAAGAACGAGATTGCTAACACGACCTCTTCTTATGACAAGGACAAGCTGAAAGAGCGTCTTGCTAAGCTCGCCGGTGGTGTAGCAGTGCTGTACGTCGGAGCTAACTCTGAGGTTGAGATGAAGGAAAAGAAGGACCGCGTTGACGATGCCCTCTGTGCTACCCGTGCAGCTACAGAGGAAGGTGTTGTAGTCGGTGGCGGCACAACATACATCCGCGCTCAGGAAGGTCTTGCTGACCTGAAGGGTGATAATGCAGACGAGCAGACCGGTATCAACATCGTTCGCCGTGCAATCGAGGAGCCTCTCCGTCAGATTGTTGCAAATGCAGGTGGCGAAGGCGCTGTCGTTGTCGACAAGGTTCGTGCAGGTAAGGGTGACTTCGGTTACAACGCACGTGCCGACAAGTATGAGGATTTGCGTGCATCAGGTGTCATCGACCCAGCTAAGGTTGAGCGTGTTGCACTTGAGAACGCAGCTTCTATCGCTGGTATGTTCCTGACAACAGAATGCCTCATCGTCGACAAGCCTGAGGAGAAGCCAGCAGTACCAGCCGGTCAGCCAGGAATGATGTAATTTTACCATAGTGTTTTTAAGACACCATTTGTAAACTCTACATAACAAAACAAAGGGACATTTTAAAGAATGCCCCTTTTTTGTTGTTTTTTGGTGCAAAATTAATGTTTTTATAGAATATTTTTTTGGTGCTTAATACTAAAATTAATAATTTTGCAAATGTAAAAAAGAGAATAAAGATACAGATATAATAAGATATTTTTGATTTGTTTTAGTAGATTAGTTTTTAAGTAGTTTGTTTTTGGAAATCGGACGTCGTGACGACATCCGATTTTTTTTTGCCCTGTTTTTCCGTTCTCCTTATTATCTGGAAAATACAATTCTCCCCCAACTCCATCCCACTTTTACACGCTTGTTCTCCATTTTAAAGAATGCCATCTGTACTCAATCAGAATATGAAAGATAACCTGTTGAAATTCAAGAGCATAGCTTCTGAAATGAAAAATAAATTATTTTTGCGAGAAAAATAAATTAAAAATGGAGAAAAAATAAATTAAAAATCATCCAAAAATAATTTATTTTTCATTCTGAAAGTGCAACTTTGGCAATGCAAGAGAAAAGGTATCGCATTCTGAGCCCTTAAGTTTCATATTCCCAAAGAAATAGTATTTCATATCTGAAAGGCAATAAAGGACTATAAAGCAAATTACTTTGAGGTTGGATTGGCATGCAAATGAAATTTCATTATGTATTTATGCACAAAAAGTTTTGAAGTGTGCTGCAAAAGTATTACCTTTGCACAAAATTAGAAAAATTGTGCAATGGAAACCATTCCCAGCTTTAACTCACTAATCGAAAAAAGCATCATAGACAATTGGGACCGTGATGCGCTCACTGACTACAAAGGGAAGACCCTGCAATACCACGATGTTGCTCGCAAGATTGAGAAACTACACATCATGTTCGAAGCAAGCGGGGTTCAGAAAGGGGACAAGATAGCTCTCTGCGGACGTAACTCTTCAACATGGGCAGCAGCCCTTCTCGCAACGCTGACTTACGGTGCGATAGCTGTACCTATACTGCATGAGTTCATGCCGGAGCAAATACATAATATCGTCAACCACTCCGACGCGAAGATACTGTTCGTCGGCGATGTCGTCGCAACGCAGATTGACGCTACGAAGATGCCTAAGCTTGAAGGCATAATCTATCTGCCTGATTATTCGCTTGTGGTTTCCCGTACTGACAAACTGACTTTTGCACGCGAGCATCTTAACGAGATGTTCGGGCAGAAATACCCTAAATATTTCCGTCCGGAGCATGTACACTATTATAAGGAGCAAAGTCCTGACGAACTGGCACTTATCAACTATACGAGCGGAACGACCGGTCACTCCAAAGGAGTTATGATACCGTATCGTGCCATGTGGAGTAACGCCGACTTTGCGGAGCACGTTCTCGGCTCACTACTTAAGCCGGGCGATAACATCATAAGCATTCTGCCTATGGCGCACATGTACGGAATGGCTTTCGAATTCATCTTCGAGTTCCTCAAAGGTATGCACATCTACTACCTTACGCGTGTTCCTTCACCAGCGATTATATCCCAGGCACTTGCCGAAGTGAAACCCGTCATCATGGTTTCGGTTCCGCTTGTAATCGAGAAGATTATCAAGAAGAAAGTATTCCCTAAAATACAGAACAACCGCATGAAGCTGTTGATGAACATGCCGGTTATCAGCAAGAAAGTTCGCGAGAAGATTTGCGAGCAGGTACTCGCAGCATTCGGCGGCAAACTGTATGAGGTGATTATCGGTGGAGCAGCTCTCAATGGCGAGGTAGAGAACTTCCTCAGGCAGATTGGCTTCCCTTACACTGTCGGTTATGGTGCAACGGAGTGCGCTCCAATCATCTGCTACCGTGACTGGCATACGTTTGTAAAAGGCTCTTGCGGTCAGGCTGCTTATCATCAGAAAGTTATGATTGACAGCAGTGACCCTGAGCATGTACCGGGAGAAATCCTTACCAAGGGCCCTAACGTTCTTCTTGGCTATTACAAGAACCCGGAGGCAACCGAGAAGTCTATTGACAAAGAAGGCTGGTTCCACACCGGCGACTTGGGACTAATGGATGTCGACGGCAACGTCTTTATCAAGGGACGCTCAAAGAATATGCTCCTGGGCTCCAACGGCCAGAATATATATCCTGAGGAGATAGAGGACAAACTCAATGCGCTGCCCCTCGTGAACGAGTGTCTTGTCATTCAGGAAGGCAACAAGCTTGTAGGTCTTGTTCATCCGGACTACGACGAGGCTCAGTCTATAGGACTTAACAATGCCGACATACAGAATATAATGGAGCAAAACCGCATACAGCTCAACACGCTTGTGCCGTCTTACTGCAAGGTTTCGGAAATAAGGATACAGGAAGAGGAATTCCAGAAGACCCCAAAACGCAGTATCAAGCGCTTCCTTTACACAGAGAATTAATTTATATACATACACGAAAACGTCCGGATAATTATGGTTCGCCATTACAGTGGCTTCCATATTTATCCGGACGTTTGCATATATAGTAATGTAGAATCTATTTCCGCTTGTCAGAACTTTCACGTATGCAAAGTTCCATCGGCACTACCTCGTGGTAGATTTTCTTATCGCCGTTAATTGCACGCATCAGCAGTTCACATGCCTTATTGCCCTGCTCAGCTGCCTTGTCGGCAACAACGGTGAGCTTTGGTGTGACATGCTCGGAGGCATCACCATCGGTAAAACCGATAATGGCAACGTCTTTCGGAATGGAAAGTCCACGCTTCTTTACCTCATCGAATACTGAATAAGTTATAATATCGTTGAAGGCAAGAATGGCATCAGGCGGATTCTCGATTGACAACAGGGAATTCGTAGCCTGCCGAGCATATTCGTCACTAATCTCACCGCACTTCACCAAGTCGCGGTCTATCTTAATATGGTTCTCGCGAAGAGCCTGTAAGTATCCATGCTTACGGCGCCGCACCATGTCCAGATGGTTCGGTCCGCCGATAAAGGCAATTCTCCGGCTTCCGGTGTCTATAAGATGCTGAGTGGCATTCTGCGCTGCTACGTCACCGTCAGCTATGACCTGCGAGAACAATTCGGGCAGACATGTGCGTGCAAAGAACACAAGAGGAATTCCCATATCATGCAATTCCTTGAAGTGGGAATAATCGACAGTGTCCTGGGCAAGGCATGCTATTATGCCCTCGACATGTAGATTAATGAAATTATCTATAGCGGCAGCTTCCATTTCGTGGCTTTCGTGTGAATTGGAACTGAAGACCGTATATCCAAACTTACGTGCATAGTCCTCAATACCATCAAGCACGGCTGCGTAGTAGTGAGTAACGAGATTCGGAAGGACGACGCCAATGATACGAGGAGCCTCCTTTCGAAGACTTTGAGCAAAAGGATTAGGACGGTAGTTCATCTCCCTAGCCAGTTCCTGAACCCTCTGCTTCATGTCGTCTCCAACTTCATGACTATTCCTCAGGGCGCGGCTTACTGTTGCAATGCTCACACCCAGCCGGGCTGCCAAATCCTTTAGAGAAGTACGATGTTGTTTCATGAATGAATAATGTAATAATAAGTAGTAAATGCAAAGTTACTGATAATTTCTCAATTCGCAAACGTTTACGTTCGAAATTTGCAAACGTTTACGTTATTTTCTTTGCCTATTTTGATACAATGAATAGTAAAAAACAATAACTTTGCATTCAGAAAAGAATTTTGAAAAGTAATGAATAGTTGATAATAAGTTAGTTAGAAAAATGAAAGCTTAAAGTTGTTGAGAAACAATTTTAAGCTTTTTTGTTTTATGCAGTTTTTCTTTTTTCATGGAAGATACAAATTACGGGTAAATATTTTTGTGTTTAGAAAAAAAAGAATTACCTTTGCAGCATCAAAACTGAATGACGTTTCCAATTCTGGAAACATTGTTTTCCAAAGAAATCACTATATACATAGTTTATGTTAAGTAAAGAAGAATTTGAAAAATT
>OMVI01000050.1 GCA_900314455.1 uncultured Prevotella sp.
TGGCGGTTATAGACGGAGATAGACTTGATTGATTTTGATAGACTTGATAGACAGGGATAGACTTGATAGATTGGGATAGACAAGAGGATGAAGGGGGAATGAGAGAAGTTGGAAAAGTGGAAATAATGGCGTAGATGGCGATTTTTTTTTGTTTATAGTAATGTGTTTTAAATTTTATTTGTATCTTTGCCATTGTAAATTAATAACTTTTTAACTTTTAACCTATATGGAAAGAAGATTTTGCCCTAATTGCGGAGCACCTGTAAACCCTGGTGATGTGGTTTGCAGTAATTGTGGTGCGCCGTTGAATTCTAATGAAGATACAGTTCTTAATGGTCAACCTACAGGAGGGCAGTATTATTCTCAGAACCGTCAGAATGGTTATGGCAATTTCTCTAATTATGGACAGCAACCATCTAATGGAGGCGGTAATAAGCTTATGATTATACTACTTGCAGTATTAATCTTTATATTAGTTGTTGGCGGTATCGTTGGCTTTATAATTTATAGCAGTAATAAGAAAGCTGAGGAAAAGGCAAAGACAGAGGAAGTCATGCAGGAACAAAAAGACTCAATAGCTGCTTTGGCTAAGAAGAATGATTCACTTAAGGTTGAGAATGCTAAGAAGCCAAAGACCGTTACTAAGGTGGTCGTTTCTAAACCACGTGGTGTTCCGGCCAGCCAAGCTACCGAAGTCGTTATAACAGGACAAGGCGTACGTATGCGCGTTGGTCCCGGAAAACAGTATGATTATCCTGTTACTTATAGCGGACATGCATATACCGTTCCTAAAGGAACATCGCTGCCTTTCCTTGGTGAGTATGGCAACTGGAATAAAGTCCTCTTTGAAGGCGGTGAATATTGGGTTTCAAAGGACTTTAGTTATTTGCGTTAAAGATGAAAATTCAATTGTTTTTAGCGGCAGGAGCAGTTTTGCTCCTGTCTTCATGTGGCGGATGCAGCTCTGATAAAGATAAAGCAGATGATGGAGAAGTACAGACAGCCGTAGTCAATGCCGAAGGTCAGATAGTAAATCCTGACTCTACGAAGGATACGGTAGAAGGTTTACCATTCTCTTCTGACTCTATACGGGAGCATGTTGTATTGGATTACGATAAGCGTACGATACGTACAAACCCTGACGAAACAATTCATCCCGCTGCGGTGAAGGACAAGCACAACTGCTTTATCGTAATGTCGAAGAAAGACTTCTACCTTTATGTCTATGAAGTACAGGGCAATGACACTGTTATGGTAGCCCGTTACGATTGCTGTTTCGCAGTTAATCCGGGTAATAAAACCACCGATGGCGATGGCAAGACACCGAGCTGTGACATGGCTCATCCTTTCCACATACAGGAAATCGCCAACGCACATGACTGGCACCACGACTTCGGCGACGGACGTGGCAGCATTCGCAGTTATGGCGATTACTTCATGCGACTTCGACTTGACGGACATAAGCTGAGCAACAACCGCAGCTTAGGAATTCATGGCAGTACCAACAACCGCGAAAGCGTACCGGGCCGTGCCAGTGAAGGTTGCATCCGCCTTAAGGACGAAGACATTGCCGACCTTGCGCAGAACTACGCTTACAAAGGCATGCCTGTCGTTATAAAGGATGAGCATGTAGACGACCTCCCGTTTGAGATACACGCCATGAAACGTCAGAATATCAAACGCCTGCGCCATTTCGCCCATTCAATGTCAGCCGATGAGATAGCCAAGGCTACACCAGAGCCAGGACGCCGTCACGGAGAGCCAAGTCGCTTTGCAGACGAGCAACCAACGACCTCTTCAATATCTGACGGTAAAGGCTTTGTAGTTGACAAGAAAGAACCCCGGAAAGAAACGAAGTCCGAGCCAAAGGCTGCTGCTGATGGCGAAGGACACGGCTTTGTGGTTGACGGAAAAGGCAAAATGGTGAAATAATCAACCCTCGTCCCATATTATAAAATACAATCATCGCTTATAAACGCATATCATCATGAAGCATCTACTCGTTGCAGCGGCATTGCTGTTGACTATATGCAGCAATACGGCAACCGCCCAAACCAAGCCGACAGTTGCTGAAAACTTGACCCGTCCGTTCCCATACACCGACACCAAGGAAGAAGTATGGCTCGATTACGGCAAGCGAACAGTCCGTCTTCAGGGCGACATAACCATCAGCAACGGAGCCACAAACAAGCGTAACTGCTTCATTGTAATTTCGAAGAAAGATTACTACCTCTACGTTTATGAGCGTGTCGGCAACGATACCGTGCTTGATGCGCGCTACGATTGCTGCCTCGCTTTGCGCAAAGGCAACAAGCAGCGGCAAGGCGATATGCGTACCCCTACAGGCGTGTCTTACATCTACCGCATGCCCTATGCCGGCACATGGCGTCATGACTTTGGCGATGGCCGCGGCTCAATTAAATCTTACGGCAACTGGTTCCTCGGTCTGAAGCGAACCAACATGCCGTCGCGCGGTATCGGAATCCACGGCAGCACCAACAACCGGGAGAGCGTTCCGGGCCGTGCCAGTGAAGGATGCATTCGCCTTTACGATGAAGATATAATCGATTTGCACGATAAATATGCTTTCATAGGCATGAAAGTCATCATCAAAGACGAAAAATCCGACGACCTTCCGTTTGAAATTCGCGCCATGCGCCGTCAGAATATCCAGCGCGAACGCCACATCGACCCGGCTAAAGTGCTGACAAACGAGCAGATAGCTGTCGCCCGATACCAAGTCGGACGCTCACGTAGAAGATGAGACGAAGCAAAGAGATAAATTCTTATATTGTACAACTCCAACTACATTTAACAAGAAGAGAAACAAGGATAACGGCACAGACACTGCATAATTGATATATGGCACTTAACTATATTTGGATAGCGCTGTTCACGATAGGTTTCGTTGTGGGCATAATAAAGGTATGTATGGGCGATGTCGATGCCCTGCCTGCAATGATGAACTCAACGTTCGAGATGTCGAAAGAAGGCTTCGAGATGACACTGGGTCTCACCGGAACGCTGACACTATGGATGGGAATACTGAAGATTGGCGAAACTAGCGGCCTCGTCGAGCGCCTTGCCCACTTCCTCAGTCCTGTGCTTACGAAACTGTTTCCTGAGATACCAAAGGACCATCCGGCACTAGGCTCAATCTTCATGAACTACGCCGCCAACATGCTAGGTCTCGACAACGCCGCCACTCCTATAGGTCTTCGTGCCATGGGACAGCTCCAGGAATTGAACAAAGACAAGGACACAGCCAGCAACTCGCAGATAATGTTCCTCGTCCTGAACACATCCGGACTCACCATTATACCTGTTTCAATCATGGCCTACCGCTCCAAGTACGGTGCCGGCGACCCAACCGATGTCTTTATCCCTATGCTTCTCGCCACGATGTGTTCCACCATCGTCGGTCTTATAGCCGTTTCTATACGCCAGCGCATAAACCTCCTGAACAAGGCAATGCTCATCGTTGCGCTGGTCGTAGCAGCCTTGGTTGCCGGACTGTTCACCGCCATCCACGGAATGAACACCCAGCAAGTCCAGCACTTTTGCAGTATAATGACCAGTATCATTCTTCTTGGTGCCATTATACTTTTTATTTGGTCCGGAGTCATCAAGAAGATAAATGTCTACAATGCCTTCATCGAGGGTGCGAAAGGCGGCTTCCACGTTGCCGTAACCCTCATTCCATATACTGTTGCCATACTTGTTGCTGTCGGCGTCTTCCGCGAATCAGGCTGCTTGAAGCTTATTCAGGACACCTTGTCGTCGGGAGTCAATGCCTTAGGACTCAACAGCGACTGGGTCGGAGCCTTGCCCGTTGCACTTATGAAGCCACTCGACGGTGGCGGCGCACGCGGCATGATGCTTAACTGTTTTGATACTTTCGGAGTCGACTCCTTTGTCGGACACCTGGCAAGCGTTCTCCAGGGCAGTACCGATACGACGTTTAAGATACTCGCCATCTACTTCGGCAGTGTCGGAATAAAGAAATACCGTTATGCCGTAGGGTGCGGACTCATTGCCGATGTAGCCGGAATGGTCGCTGCAGTGTTCTTCAGCTACTTCTTCTTCGCATAAACAAACAAGAGCCTAATGTTTGCTTTCTGCAACCTTATGGTTTAATTTTTCCTTACTATTGTTTACGAATTGCGAAAAAAGTTGTATTTTTGTACCGAGAAACTGAAACCTGATGTTTTATCGTATCAAAAGAGCACTAGTATGGTTGCGCCGCGCACGCTATTCCCGTGGGTTCGGCGTGCAGTCGCCGTGGGCATATCGCTTTATCCGATATGTTGTCAACGAGCACTATCCTTACTACGAATACACTCATCTTAACAAAGAAGTTTACGGCCTGACAAAAGTCGTACGCAAGCTTTGTCGCCTCTATTTCCGCATTGCCAACTACGTCCAGCCGAAGATTATAGTCGACTACGGCGCCGGAACAACAGCCTATCGGAGCTACTTCAAGGCAGGCTGCCGGTCGTCGGAAGTCGTCCAGATTTCGCCTGATGATAAAGGAATGACCAAGCTAACGGAATTGCTCGACTCCGGTAAGAACAGCGGGAAGGGTCGTACGGCATACCAGAAGCAATTCGGCAATTCAACCATTATCGATGTAGCACGCATCTCCTTGAAAGGCGATTATCGTAAAGCAGTCGACGAAATGATGAACCACACCAACCGCAGCTCTTTGTTCATCATTCAGCATATAAAGAAGAACCACACAACACAGCAGTATTGGGATGAGCTTATAGCTGATGAGCGCGTTGGAGTCACATTCGACCTCTATTATTGCGGTATCTTATTCTTTGACAAGAAAATATACAAGAAGAACTATTTGGTGAACTTCTAAAAATTAGAACACCCACCCCCTCCAAACCAGATCCCCACCAAGCCTCCCCCAAGAGGGGGGAGGCTTGGTTGTCCGCATTGGAAAGATACGGCGTACCGG
>OMVI01000069.1 GCA_900314455.1 uncultured Prevotella sp.
TTACAAGATACAATCATTTGAAAAAGCCTATAAAATGGCAAGTGGGAAACTTTAGCTGATTATACAATAAACCATGGACGTAAATGATCTAAGGGATAAATTCCAGACACTGTTTGATGAGTACAAAGCTTTTCGAAAAGAGCATAGTTTGTCCGAAAGTGATGAATTATACAAGTGGAAGCTTGTAACGGAATGTCAAAAACTTGACATCGTGGATAGAGCTGTTAAGATAGGCTCATCAAACTTGGTTTATACTCCTGTAATAGCAACTAAATTCAAAGAATTAAAGCAAAATCATTATAATGCATTCAAGGATGCATTGACAAGATTATTGTATGATTACAAGCCTTTGGATGATCGCGTTTGGCAATACCATGAAGACATAAAGGCAATTGAGAAGCCCAATTCTATTGATGAAAGAACAGCTGCAGCCTTGCTTACTTGTAACAATCCTCAAAAGTATGCTTTCTATCAGTACACCTTCTACCAAAAATTATGTACTTATCTTGGAATAGAAGGAAATAACACCTGGCATTGCTACTCTCACTATCTATCATTGCTTGACAATCTGTTAGAGATTATTGAAAATGACAATGAAATTCATTCTATACTTGAGAAAGACCTCTCTGGGCTAGTACATAGCGATAGGATGATAGCTCAAGACATAATTTGGTGGAAATGGCCTACCAGAAAGGAAAAAGATAACACGAAAACGGAATCTGAAGAGATGGATGATATTACGAATTTCAAACATATACTTGAATACTTCCTTGCACATCTAAACTATGTCACGAATGGAGAGTCAACAAAAGTCCACGGTTACGAAGAATATATAAAGCCTTTTGTAGAAAAAAGAACTTTCAAGAAAGCCGGACAAGGTTGGAAAGGAGATGGCATCCAGAATCAGATAGCTCCCTGGTCCAATCTCAGTGATGGCGACTTGTGTATCAATATAAATGCCACGGCATACACGAATCCCAAAGCATGCTATATCAACTGGAAGGACACTGGAGTTAATGTTGTTGCCTTTTGGGATAAAGGAGAAGCTGTGAGGTTGAATTTGTCTTACTTCTCGGAGAAAGATAACAATAAGTCATGGAAAGACCTTAAGAGTTCATTTTCTATAGACGAACTTGGACTTTATGACCATAAGGCTCCCAACAGCAATTTAAAAGAATTCTTCTCGAATTACCGACTGGCTTATATGAATGACCAATATGGTATTTCAGATGATTTATACAATGCTTGCAGAATATTGAAGAACAAGAAAAACATTATTCTTCAAGGAGCTCCTGGTACAGGCAAAACCTATTCTACTGCATCACTTGCACTCATGGTTCTTGGCGAATTCACTGACCTTAGAAATAGAAGTGCTGTGATGAACGAATATCAAAACCTTTTTAACGACAAAAAGATATTTTTTACCACATTCCACCAGTCAATGGATTATGAGGATTTCGTTGAAGGCGTTAAACCAATCATCGTGAGAGATAATGCGAACAAGCCTGTTGGAGTAGAATACAAGATAGAGCCAGGTATATTCAAGCAAGCTGCATCCGAGGCTGACAAGCACCCGGTAGTTCTCATAATTGACGAAATAAACAGAGGGAACGTCTCTAAGATATTGGGTGAACTGATAACATTGTTAGAGGCAGACAAACGCAGTAGTAATAATTGCTCAAACGGTCTAAAGGTAACTTTGCCCTATTCGAAAGAGGATTTCTCTGTTCCTGATGATTTATACATCATCGGAACAATGAACACTACTGATCGTAGCACAGGAAGCATTGATTATGCTGTTCGTCGCCGTTTTGCATTCATCACATTGAAATCCAACAAGAAAGTTGTAGAAGACTTCTATAAGAATGATGCAGAGATAAAAGCAAAAGCTGTAGAGTATTTTAATAAGGTTGACAAGTTCATTCGCAACAATAAGTTTGGTGATGCAGACTTTGACGACCTGATGGTTGGACACTGCTATTTTATGGCAAAAGACATTCTAAGTCTTGAAGATAAGATGAAATATGAGGTAAAACCTCTTCTTTTGGAATATCTAAAAGATGGCCTCCTTACCGACAGAGAAGAGATACTCAAAGAAGATGATTGGCTATCAAAGATAAATCTTGACGAAGATGAATAATGTATCGGAAACAATACATAAAGGATTCATTTCCAAGCCTTTCGTTGAACATCAATTAGTTCCCAACATCACATGGGATGATTCTTTTAAGGATAATCCCTTACTAGGCTGGGAGCAACCTGAAGGCAAAGGCTGGGGAATCTATACCAACTTTCATATCGGTGCTGATTGGCTGACAAAGGACAAGCCAATTATTGTAGTACCAAAGATGGAGAATATAGATTTCCTAGAACTCTTTATGCATTGTTTCTCCGAAGATGACTCCGGTAGCTTCTCAGAAATTTATCACATTGATACTTCGGGCAAACTCATAACAGCCCCCAATCTGAATTCTATTCTTAGCCAACTTGTCATAATACGATATTTAAAGGTTTTGAGTCTGATAATAAAGAAAGGTCTCCTAAAGCAATATGTAGTCCGTGAGCAGAATCTTCGTAAAGTAAAAGGACGAATAGTTGTTAACGCCAACGACCGCTTAAATGTAAGACGAAGAAACTTAGAAAAGGTATATTGCGGGTTTAGTGAGTATTCAATTGACAATCCTATCAATGGACTTTTAAAGCGTGCCCTTACCTTCTGCCATACATTGCTAACATCGTTGAATAAAAAGACAGAACATAGCAAGTCTTATGCTAACGTTATGGCTGTTATAGGTCGTCAATTATCTGCTTTTAGCGGTGTAGGCGATTATATTGGAAACAATTACCAATTTAAGGCAAATAAACTGTACAGTGAATATAAGGAAGCCGTTAGCCTTGCTCTACAAATTCTCAAAAGATATGATAATAGTATATCTCAAGTTTCTAAAGAACAATCACAAGTACCACCGTTTTGGATTGATATGTCGCTCCTCTACGAGCACTATGCCTATTCCTTAATGAAAGAGGCGTACGGAAAACGAATATTGTATCAAGAAGAAGGCTACCAAAGTGTACGCCCAGACTTCTTATACCTTGATAAAGATGAGCAATATATCCTTGACACAAAGTATATGCCTCAATTTAAGGACAAACATATTTCCTACGACATTGAGAGGCAACTTTCAGGATATGCACGAGACTTTAAAATCTTAAGGAAACTTGGTGTGCCAGTGGATAAGATTAATAGTGTAAATGTGCCATGCGTGATAATCTATCCTACGGTTTCACACAAAGAAGACAACCCTTTCAAAGGACACGCAATCAAGGAGTTACTTGTAGGCGAAACATACTATAGTAATTTCTATACGATTGCCTTACCATTACCAACAATATTGCCATGACATTCTTTATTAGATATTCACATCTTAGTTTTCCATTACCTAAACCATTTTAATCACAAATATCTTGGTCAAAAGTTGATGTCTCTGATGCGAGATCTAAGTCTTTTCCTTCATCAATACGAGGATAAACTATAGAATGTCTTGGAGATATATGTGATAAAGAGTGAAGGCAAGGGAAGCAAGAGTTTTCTCCCGTTTGCCTGACTTTAGCTCGCACTCCAAGACTACAATGGCATGCCATCCCATTTCAGCAAGTCCGTAACAATTACAGACAACACTTTTTGGAATTTGTTATTGCATTTAAAAATCTTTTTGTAACTTTGTGAATTAAAACATTCAGAATATGAATTTACAACAAAGAATAAACAATGATATTTGCTACGAATTCGATAAATATCAAGTCATGCTTGAGTATGGAAGAATATTTCTCGATGAGACATCTTCCATAGAAAGAAAATATAGATGGTTGAAACTTTCCTCACCTACAAGTACAATTATAACTCTATGTATTGAGATAGCGTGCACAATAATAGGAAGTTTTACCCCAATATCACTGCCTTTAATAATTTCATTAGGTTCTTTTGTGTTCCTTGCCTTCCTATTTTATATGACTTTGCGATTTATATATCGAAAGTCCCTAAGTAAAATTATAAGCAAAGAAGACAGAGCTGAATTGTGCTCAATTCTTGATAAACTAAGCGATTATCTATCAGAATTAGACAAAGATATAAGATTAGTTGATGTAAATGTGAAAACTCCTATCAATATTCTAAAGCAAATAGACAACCGCCTAAATATTGAGAAAACAAAAATAGAATCATTTATAAACGAGCTAAGTCGATTATTTGGGACTTTGAATCCAGAATGGGAAAAGAGAGCACGGCAATTTGCTAACAATCGACTTGAGCAATATATACGTTTCACAAAAAAAAGAATTGAAAATGAACAAGAATGCTAATCCACAAAGCCAAGTACCTTCTCCAACATTTAAGTTGACACCATCTCCGACACCTCCACCATCTCAACAATCCTCTGGAGGCTCGCATAGTCAACAAGGACATACAGAATTAGGTAGGGAGTTACCTTCTCCTACCCATGTGCTAACAAGATAGCCAAGAGAATTCTTATTGACAAATAAGGTAAGGTATAGGTTCAAGGAATTTATACCGAACCTTTATTTGTCATAAGGAGACGACGCTGCAGCTACTTCAAGCTCTGACTCTTCTTCAATGTGTGGATAGCTTATTGTGTGGTCTTGAAGGTAGATGTGATTGAGAGTAAATGCAAGGGAAGCGAGTGTCATTTCCCTTTTGTTTGGTTTAAGTTCACATTCCCATACAACGATGACGTGCCAGCCCATTTCGGCGAGCTTCTTCTGCTCCTGCTTGTCACGCTCCCGGTTGCGGTTGATTTTCTTCTCCCAAAATGCAGGATTAGTCTTGGGCATTCGAAAGTACTTGCAGCCTTCATGTCCATGCCAAAAACAACCGTTGACAAACACGCATGTGCGGTACTTGCGCAGCACAATATCTGGATGACCAGGCAATCTTGGATTATTCAACCTATAGCGGAAACCAC
>OMVI01000094.1 GCA_900314455.1 uncultured Prevotella sp.
AGGTATCCCGTTTTTTTCAAACTCGCAAATCTTTTCGAAACTATTTTTTAAAAAGGATGAAAATTTTCGGCTTTCTTGACTTAAATCAACGAATCATCTGCTTTTCTCCAATGAACTTCGCTTGTTTCGTCTATAGCTTCGATAATCGTCAAGTTCGATTTCAACCTCCGGTTCGCATAGTGTTCCTTCATGTGGAAGCCTAAACTTTACATACTTAATATTTAGTCCTCTTTCAATCCATTGATTCTCGTAATAAGTATGAATATCGAGTATTTCCTTTGTTTTTTCATCAAGTTCCACATTAGTATGATAAAGATCATCCGTACTCAGAAGAACAGGCAAATTATTTTTCTTTATAATATATAATGTATAGGTAAAAAGAAAATTTGAGTCTGTCTTGAGATGAACAACTCCACCATCGCACAAGAATTTACGATATCTCTCCAAGAAGAAAGAAGATGTAAGCCTCTTATGTGGATTTTTCATTTGAGGGTCCGAAAAAGTCAGCCAGATTTCCTGAACTTCATCAACATCAAAAAAACGGTCTATAATTTCAATGTTGGTTCTCAAGAATGCCACATTTGTCAGATTCTCCTCAAGAGCCTGCTTAGCGCCAGTGTACATACGAGCACCCTTGATATCGACTCCTATGAAATTGACATTAGTAAACATTCTAGCAAGACCAACCGTGTATTCTCCTTTTCCACATCCCAATTCAAGTACAATTGGATTGTTGTTATGGAAATATTTTTTTCCCCACAATCCTTTCATATCAAAAGGTTCGTGGCTAACCACCGAATAAGGATATTGAAAGACATTCGCAAATGTCTCCATCTCCGCAAATTTCTGTAGTTTTCCTTTGCTCATATCTAATTAACGAAAACACCGCATTGCATTTCAAATATTATATAGATGAAACGCAATACGGTGTATTAAGATGTCAATAAAATATTATCACTCTATCACTACAGAGGTCCAACCATGCTTGTCCCCTACTGTACCATATTGAATTCCGCGCAGAGTTTCATAGAGTTTTGTAGACCAAGGTCCTGGCTTATCACCGAACTTGTATTTCTTACCAGTATCAAGGTCGTCGAGCTCTGATATTGGAGAAATAACAGCTGCTGTTCCACAAGCTCCAGCCTCTTCAAAAGTATCCAGCTCATCAACTGGTACCGGACGACGCTCTACCTTCAATCCTAAGTCTTGAGCAATCTGAATAAGACTCTTATTTGTTATTGAAGGAAGAATACTTGTCGACTTAGGAGTAACGTAAGTGTTATTCTTTATACCGAAGAAGTTGGCAGCACCACATTCATCGACATACTTCTTCTCCTTTGAGTCAAGATAAAACTCAGAACCGTAACCTTTAGATGCAGCAATTGTATGAGCTTTCAAAGATGCGGCATAATTACCGCCTACCTTATAGATACCTGTACCCAGTGGTGCAGCACGGTCATAGTCACGGATAATTGCATACTTGTTACTCTGGAAACCTCCCTTAAAGTATGGACCAACCGGAGTGACAAAGATTAGGAACAAATAGTCCTTTGAAGGATGAACACCGACCTGTGCAGATATACCGATAAGAAGAGGGCGAATATAAAGAGTAGCACCGCTCTCATAAGTAGGAATATAATCCTGATTCAGACGTACTACCTTCTCAACCATGCTAACGAACAATTCCGTTGGCACTTTAGGCATTACAATACCATCGCATGTGCTCTGCAAACGAGCAGCATTATCTTTCACGCGGAACAAACGAACTTTACCATCCGGGCAACGATATGCCTTCATTCCCTCAAAAGCCTCTTGACCGTAGTGCAGACATGTAGCAGCCATGTGCAAATTAAGGTATTCGTCTGAACAAACTTCCACCTCGCCCCACTTTCCGTCACGATAGTAGCAGCGAACATTGTAGTCGGTCTTCATGTAACCGAAAGACAAATTTCCCCAATCTAAATCTTTCATATTTTATTATATTTAAAACTTTATTTCCTTTTAATTAGCTGCAAAATTACAACATTTTATTATAATCTGCAACAAAAGCGACTGTTTTTATATTATTAGTTTGAATATTCTGCCAATTCAATTTACTTTTTCTCATCGCTGAGTAGTTTCTTTATTTCCTCATCCGTCTTTGTCAGCTTATCTTTGCATATTTTTATAAGCTTCTGAGCCCTTTGAAGATTCTCAACCATAGAGTCTACATCCAAATCTCCATCTTCCATTTTGCTGACTATACTTTCGAGTTCCTGTATAGCCTTTTCGTATTTGATTTCTTTCTCCTTCATCTTACTATAGATTTTATTTTGCCTTTTTCAACCACCGTTACAATTTCATCACCAGTCTTTAATACAGAAGGGTCTTTTAGAGCATGCCCATCTTTATAAGTTATACTATATCCATATTTAAGGATACGCTTTGGATTAAGCGATTGTAAACGAGTATTGAGTTGATTAATCTCATTCTCCTTTCTCTCTATAATACCTTTTACAGCATTCTGCAAACGCAAGTTTATCTTATCAAGATTAGAGTTCTCAGACCCTATCTTAATATTAAATAAAGATAAGATATGCTGAAACATTTTGTCTAACAGAGCCTCTTGCTTCGTTTTAGCAATAGAAAAGAGAAGCGGAATTTGCCTAGAATATTTCTCAAGTCTCACCTTTTCGTAGTCAATTTGTCTGGAAACAGTATTAACTATCACATCCTGAGCTTTTTCAAGAAAAGATTTGACTTCAACCAAATGGTCTATGAGAAATGCAGCAGCAGCCGTCGGAGTCTTTACGCTAGCGTAAGCCACCATATCCAGGACGCATTCATCGCGTTCATGCCCTATACCTGTTATTACAGGCAACGGGAAATTTGCCACATTCTCTGCAAGCGGCAACGTATCAAATCCGCTAAAGTCCGCCGTTCCGCCACCACCACGGATTATAACGACAACATCAAAATCATCAATTCGTTCGTTAATCTGGTTCAGCGCAGAAATAATGCTTTCCTCTACTTGCTGTCCCTGCATAACCGCTTGGAACAACGTAGTACTAAACCTAAATCCATAATCGTTATTATCTATTTGATTACAGAAATCTCCATACCCGGCAGCTGTCAACGATGAGATTATGGCTATGCGCTGAGCGAAAACAGGCAACGTCAGTTCACGTTGCATATCGAATACGCCCTCTTCTTTAAGTTTCCTTACAATCTCACGACGCTTTCGAGCCATATCGCCCAATGTGAATTCCGGATTTATGTCCGTAACAATCCAGGAGAATCCATAAAGCTCATGAAATTGTGGATACACTTGAAGCATCACCTTCATACCCGAATGCAACTGTTGACCAGCCACTCTCTCGAAATAAGAGCGGATAGTTCCCCAATTGGTTCGCCAGCATTTAGCAGAAGCCTTAGCGATAGGAACATTTGAGCTATCGTCCTTCTCGACAAGTTCCATATAGCAATGCCCACGGCTTTCCCGACATTCCGTCAGTTCAGCCTCAACCCAATAATCATTCACCATAGTTGTTTCTATGGTTTCCTTTACAAGGGAATTAAGTTCGTATAGCGTTAACGCTTTGGGCATAATCTCGGTTAAATTAATTCTTCGTAATTATTTTGCAGATGAATTCAACCCGTCAGTATAGGCTCTCCAGAAATCCGGAACACCGTATCCATAAATATTATCAGGATGCTCCACATTATTACTGGACATTTGTACCAATCTGATTATCTCTTTGGCACTTTTGTTAGGAAGAGCCTGCCACAAGCATGCAACCATACCGGCAACTGTAGGACACGAGAAAGAAGTACCGTTATTATGCTGTATGGAGCCACTTCCGCTCACAACTGCCGTAGAATTCCCGACAGCCATCACATCAGGCTTAATCCTTCCGTCCGCAGTTGGTCCAACAGAACTGAATGGAGTATTAAGTCCCTGAAAAGTTATAGCACCTACTGTTAATATATTCTCAGCGTCAGCCGGGAAATTTATTTTCTTCCACGAGCCCATTCCGTCATTACCAGCACTATTAACGCATACTATACCCTTATCGGCAAGCATAGATGCAGTACGAGAAATCAAGGCTGTATGACCGTCCTGCTCATAATAATAATGATTAGCCGTAGAGTCGTCGAAATGATGGTAACCTAGCGAAGAGCTTATTATATCCGCTCCGACGCTATCTGCGAATTCCGCAGCCTCTGCCCAATAATCTTCCTCTACCGTGTTTTCTGAATCAAAATTCTCTGAACGCAACAACCAGAAAGAAGCTCCAGGGGCAGTACCGACAAAAACATTAGGCTGATTCATAGCCATAACCGAAAGCGTTTTAGTACCATGGTCCATCTGTTGGAATACGTTATCCGACGTAGCAGTTGCAACAAAATTACGAGTGCCAAGAATATTTACATTCTTAAAGGCCGGTATTCTATCGACATTCATGAAGCCTGCATCAAGCACAGCTATTGTCATATTCTCTCCCCGGAAACCGGCATCGTGAAGCCGCTTCCCATCCATCATATCCAACTGCTTCTGTCCTTCGCCATAGAATGACTTTTCCGATTTATTCCATGTCTGGAACTTACCGGTAATATTATCACGCAGGGACGGCATCTCGAAATTTATCTTAGTCTTATAAACGCGCTGGGCTTTCTTGACAAACGGCAATGTTGCAAGAGCCTCCAAATCCTTTTCATTCTTGCTAAGAACAAGTACCGTATTGTTCCACTTACTTGTCCCGACAATTGCGACATGGCGATTTCTGAGTAATTTCAAGTAAACGGGTGAAACCGGCAAATCTGTTGAATCAAGTGCCAAGCCCTGTCTTTCCCTGCGCAGTATTGATTTGCGAGACAAGAACTTCTCTGGCTTTGACAATTCATAGGGAGTCCCCTTTTTGTCCTTAAGAGTTAAGCGATAAATATAGCTTGTTTCAATGGGCTTTAAAACAGAATCGCCTTTCTGTTTGTTATGTCCATAAACTATAGACACTACTACTGTAAGAAACAAGAATAAGAGTAAAGACTTTTTCATTTACACAAATTTGCGTATTCCACAAAACGTTTCACTTAGTTCCACTTTCCATATAAAGTCTGCATGACAGCCTCTACAGAAAAATTTTGATGCAAAAGTAATATTATATTTCCAAAAGGAGGACAAAATAGATATAAAAAAAGTTACCATACAATATATTATAAGTCAAACAATGCCATGTTGAATATTTTTTGTAACTTTGCCAAATAATTTAAGTTATGCCACAAACAATAGATAACAAGAAAGCGACGCTGGAACTAGGCACACAACCTGTAGGACGACTCCTTTGGGAATACGCCCTCCCAGCCATTATTGCCATGACGGCCTCATCGCTTTACAACATAATCGACCGCATCTTTATCGGACAAGTTGTCGGACCTGAGGCAATAGCTGGTCTGACTATAACTTTCCCGTTCATGAACCTTGCCGGAGCTTTTGGAGCCGCAGTAGGTGTAGGTGCATCAACGGCTATCAGCGTAAAACTTGGGCAGAAGGATTATACGACCGCTGAGAACATCCTCGGAAATACCGTAACCCTTAATCTCATCATCGGTATAGGATTCTCTATTGTATGTCTTGTCTTTCTCGACCCCATACTACGTTTCTTCGGAGCCAGCGAAGCCACACTGCCATACGCCCGTGATTTCATGCAGATAATCCTTGCGGGAAATGTTTTCTCACACATGTACTTCGGAATGAACGCCGTGCTACGTGCTGCTTCCAAGCCTAAGCAAGCCATGTATGCCACGATATTCACCGTTTTCATGAACATCCTGCTTGATGTTGTTTTCATCTTATGGTGGGGATGGGGAATACGAGGTGCAGCCTTTGCCACTATCATATCGCAAACGCTTGCATTATGCTGGCAGATGAAGCTTTTCAGCAACAAGAGCGAATTACTTCATCTGAAACGTGGCATATACCGTTTGAAAGCACAGTTGGTAAAAATAATTATAGCTATCGGCATATCACCATTCCTAATGAACGTATGCGCCTGCGTTGTCGTCATCTTTGTCAACAATCAGCTTGCTCGCTATGGCGGTGATATGGCAGTAGGAGGCTACGGCATATCGAACTCCGTTGCAACAATCTTCGCCATGTTCGTAATCGGACTGAACCAAGGTATGCAACCAATAGCCGGATACAACTATGGAAGCCAACAGCTCGACCGACTCATGAGAGTCCTCAAACTCGCAATAATCGGTGGCACCTGCATTATGACTTTCGGTTGGCTGACAGGCGAATTCTTCCCACAGCAAATTGCACGGTTGTTTACCACTGACAAGGAACTTACAGATATGTCAATAGTTGCTACAAAGTTCAACATGTTGGCATTCCCGATTATCGGTTTCCAGATGGTAGTTACGAACTTCTTCCAATGTATTGGCAAAGTAAAGATAAGCATATTCCTCAGTCTGAGCCGGCAGCTATTAGTTTTGGTTCCTTTGTTGGCTATTCTCCCTCTTTTCTTCGGGCTGAATGGTGTATGGTATGCATTACCTGCGTCTGACACTACAGCATCGGTTATTGCATTAGTCATAATAACCATATACATGAGGAAGTTCAAGAAGCAAATGAAAAGCGCATAAAACATTTCTACTATGGATGAAAATATAATAATAAATATAGGAAGACAAATAGGCAGTGGCGGTCGTGTAATTGCCAAAATGCTCGCAGAAGAATTCAACTGCAAATTCTACGATAAAGAGCTTCTTGACCTTGCCGCAAAAGAGAGCGGCTTCTCCAAGAAATTCTTTGAGCAGAACGACGAGCAGAAAGGCTTTCTCCGCAGTCGCTTCCACCTGCAAATACCATTGCTTGGAGAAAACAATTTCTACAAGAGTAGCTTCTCTGACGATAGTCTGTATCAGTTCCAAAGCAATGCCATTCGCAAGGCAGCGGAAGGAAACAGTTGCGTATTCGTCGGACGTACTGCCGACTACGTCCTCCGCGATAAGAAAAATATCGTAAACATCTTCATCACCGCTTCCATGAACTACCGCATACAGCAAGTGAGCAAACGTCATAACTGCTCACGTTCTGAGGCCCGCAAGATTATTAAGAAAGGCGAAAGCGAAAGAGCAAGCTACTATAATTATTACACCGGGAAGACATGGGGAGACTCTACAAGCTATGACCTCTGTATAAACAGCGACCATATAGGGTTGGAGAACACCGAAAAACTCATTGCCGAATTCATTCGTCAATGGTTCAACTTAAAATAAATCACAAGTGAAAGTTATCGGAATCATAAGCGACACCCATGGCTATTGGGACGAAAAATACGAAAAGTATCTTGGCGACTGCGACGAGATATGGCATGCCGGCGACATCGGCTCCACAGAAGTTGCCGATAGATTTGAAGCCATGCGCCCGACTTTCCGCGCCGTCTACGGCAATTGTGACGGCTACGACTTAAGAGCACGCTATAGCGAAATCCTAAGATTCAAATGCGAGGACGTTGATGTTCTTATGAAGCACATTGGCGGTTATCCCGGCCATTACGACCGTTCCATTGTAAAATCCATATATGCCTCACCACCAAAGCTTTTTATCTCCGGTCACTCTCACATTCTAAAGGTCATGCCGGACAAATCGCTCGGATTATTACACATAAACCCTGGCGCAGCCGGTCTGATGGGATGGCAAAGGGAACGCACGCTTATCAGACTTGAGATAGATGGCAATAAATTTGGCAATTGTGACGTTATAACATTAGGTAAAAACAAAAGTATATTATAAGAAAACACTCTGCCTCATAAGCAGGGATAAAAATCAAGATATGAAAACATACTTAGTAACAGGAGCAGCAGGTTTCATCGGTTCAAACTTCATCAAATACCTGCTTTACAAGAAGTACAAGAACGACGACATCAAGATTATAATTCTTGACGCTCTCACCTACGCCGGCAATTTTGGCACTATCAAGGACGACATCGACAACAAGCGTTGTTTCTTCATCAAGGGAGACATTCGTGACCGTCAGCTAGCCGATAAGATTTTCGCAGAGAACGACATCGACTATGTTGTCAACTTCGCAGCAGAAAGCCATGTCGACCGATCCATTGAAGACCCACAACTGTTTCTAAGTGTCAACATCCTTGGCACACAGAACCTCCTTGACGCCGCACGCCGTGCATGGGTCACTGGCAAGGACGAGAACGGCTATCCGACATGGAAAGACGGCAAACGCTTCCATCAGGTATCAACCGATGAAGTTTACGGCTCACTTGGTGCTGAGGGGTATTTCACGGAGACAACACCTGTAAGCCCTCACAGTCCGTATTCAGCCAGCAAGACAAGTGCTGACCTCTTCGTAATGGCTTATCGCGACACATACCACATGCCGGTGAGCATCACACGCTGCTCCAACAACTATGGACCATATCACTTCCCAGAGAAACTTATTCCATTAATCATCAACAATATTCTCGAAGGAAAGAAACTTCCTGTTTATGGAGAAGGATTAAACGTTCGCGACTGGCTCTATGTCGAAGACCACTGCAAGGCAATAGATATGGTCGTTCGCAACGGACGTGCCGGAGAAGTTTACAACGTCGGTGGTCACAACGAAATGAAGAATATCGATATTGTGAAACTTACTATAAAGACAATCCACGATATGATGGAGAAGGACAAGAGTCTGCGCAAGGTTCTTAAGAAGCAGGTTCGCGATGCCAATGGCGATATTGATATTTCGTGGATTAACAACGATTTGATAACCCACGTCGCCGACCGTCTTGGCCACGACCAGCGCTATGCCATCGACCCGACGAAGATTAAGAACGAGCTTGGCTGGTATCCTGAGACTAAGTTTGCCGACGGTATCGTAAAGACAATAAAGTGGAACCTCGACAACCAGCAATGGATACAAGAGGTTACTTCAGGCGATTATCAGAAGTACTACGACATAATGTACGGCAAAGACCGTCACGGTAAGGAAATAGGATAATAAACGTCATGGACAACCTGTCAAAAGAGCTCGAGGACTTCCTCATTCGACTTGGCAAAGACGAAAACGGTGTCGGAGAGCGGCTTGCAGGATATACCCATCAACTTCTCAACCTCCTTTATAGCAGCGATGCAAAGATAGTTGAGGAACGCTACGGGCTTTTTGGCGAACAGCCACACACGCCTGACGAGCTTGCCACCCGTTACCACACGACACCTGACGCAATAAACAAAGGAATAGCAATGTGCTTGCGTAAGATTGCCGTTACACCAGAATGGCAAACAATGAAGCCAATGACTAAGTTACGAGCTATAAAATTGAAATAGAAATGAAGAAGATAATGCTATTAGGTTCCGGCGAACTCGGCAAGGAATTCACCATTGCAGCCAAGCGAACCGGACAATACGTCATCGCCTGCGACCACTACGACGACGCTCCTGCCATGCAGGTTGCCGACGACCGAGAAGTGTTCGACATGCTTGACGGCAACGCCCTTGAGCAAGCAGTCAACAGGCATCATCCCGATATCATCGTACCGGAGATTGAAGCCATCAGGACTGAGCGTCTCATTGATTTCGAAAATCGTGGCATACAAGTTGTCCCGTCTGCACGTGCGGTCAACTATACAATGAACCGCCGTGCTATTCGTGACCTTGCAGCCAAGCAGCTCGGTCTTCGCACAGCCAAATATTTCTACGCCAAGACCTTCGATGAGTTCAAGGCAGCAGCCGACGAGATTGGCTTCCCGTGCGTCGTCAAGCCTCTTATGAGCTCCAGCGGACACGGACAGAGCTACGTTCACAACGATGACGAGCTCCAGGCGGCCTACAAAGACGCTATGGAGAACGGCCGCGGCGATGTCAAGGAGGTAATCATAGAAGAATTCATCGATTTCGATTCAGAGTTCACTCTTCTTACAGTCACGCAAAAGGACGCTCCTACAATCTTCTGCCCACCAATCGGCCACGTCCAGAAAGGCGGCGACTATCGCGAGAGTTGGATGCCATACTCTATAAGCGACGAAGCTCTGAAAACAGCCCAGCACATGGCAGACGAAGTGACCCATGCCCTCACAGGCTATGGAATATGGGGTGTTGAGTTCTTCCTTACGAAGAAAGGCGAAGTCATTTTCTCGGAGCTTAGTCCCCGTCCGCACGACACCGGTATGGTTACACTGTCGCATTGCACCAATCTTAGTGAATTTGAACTTCACTTCAGGGCTGTCATGGGGCTGCCAATACCTGCCATACACCTCGAGCACTATGGTGCATCGGCAGTTGTTCTGTCGCCGGTCGAGAGCAAAGAGCCTTTGGAATATGACCTGACTGAAGTTTGCAAGGCCGACCACGCCCGCGTCAGGATATTCGGAAAGCCCGTCGCTCACGTTGGACGCCGTATGGGAGTCGTCGTCTGCTATGATGAGATAGGAAGCGACATCAACGCCCTGCGCGCCAAAACGAAGAAACTGGCTGCTACGGTGTTAGGAACGGACCCTTATATGAAAAAGTAATGGACGATACTCAAGGCAGAATTATCAATCTTCCGAAGATGGCAGACCCTCGTGGCAACCTCACCGTTGCCGAGGGCTTGAAGGACATCCCATTCCATATATCAAGAGTATATTGGGTCTATGACGTTCCGAGCGGAGAAAGCCGTGGAGGTCATGCCCATCGCCACTGCCGCGAGTTTATCATTGCGGCAGGTGGCAGTTTCACCGTTACTCTTGACGATGGGAAATCAAAGAAGACATTCCTGTTGAACCATCCATACCAAGGACTTCTCGTAAACAAAAACGTATGGCGGACACTCGACGACTTTTCGTCGGGTGCCGTGTGCCTTGTACTTGCCGAAGACGAATTCAGCGAGGATGATTACATACGCGACTACTCCGATTACATCGAATACTTGAAATGTTTGAAGTAACACGATATACCCCGGAAATGCAAGGCGAATGGAACGCATTCGTTGAACGGTCGAGGCAGGGAACATTCCTACTCGACCGCAACTATATGGACTACCATCACGATCGCTTTGCCGACTTCTCGCTTGTCGTCAGGCACAAAGGGCGTATTTACGCACTGCTACCAGCCAACAAGGACGGAGATACGTTGTGGTCGCACCAGGGACTTACGTACGGCGGACTGATAACCGACAAGCGAGCCACCGCCGACGGGGTATGTGAAGTGTTCAAAGACATTAACCTTTATCTCCAAGATAACGGCTTCAAGAAGGTTATTTACAAGTGCATCCCGACCATCTACCACCAACTTCCAGCACAGGAGGACCTTTACGCACTTACTAATGTCTGCAATGCCCGCATTGTTGTCAGGCATATAGCCTCAACAATCGTCATGGACGACAAGATAAAATTCATCGAGTCACGAAAGAGTGGCATACGCAAAGCGAAGCGTGTCGGACTTACCGTAGGAAGAAGCGACAACTATGCTGCATTCTGGACTGTGCTCGAAAACAATCTCCGAGACCAATACGGAGCCAAGCCCGTACACACTCTAAGTGAAATAGAACTGTTGAAGTCGCGCTTCCCTGAACAAATCCAGCTTTACCTTACCCGTGATGCCAAAGGAGAGGTTGTTGGCGGAACGCTAATCTTTGAGACTCCACAAGTTATTCATACCCAATATATATCGGCGTCACACGAAGGTAAGGCTACTGGTGCACTCGATATTCTGTTCGACTATATAATAAATAATGTATATAGTGACCGCTCACGCTACCCCAACATAAAGTTTTTCGACTTCGGAAAGAGCTCCGACGGTGATGGCCATGAGCTCAACAAGAGTCTGATATTCCAAAAGGAAGGCTTCGGCGGACGTGGAATCTGCTACGACTGGTATTCATGGGACTTATAAATCGGAGTGCCCGACAACTGTAACACACCCCTACTCCACCTTGTATGAACCTACATCGCGCATACCATTCATATGCAAATACACTGACCAATAGCCATAAAGGATTATCTTTCTGTGGTAGTTCTCAGGGTTGTCTACAAGGTTCAAGTCGGCTTTTACTCCTTTTCTCTTCAACTCCACCGCAACTATATTCGACTTACTCCTTTCGTTCGGGCTGTCAGCTATGAGCAATGCCTGCGGATGGGAGAAAGGTGGCTCAAACTCAGCATATTTATAACTCATCGTGCAAGCACCTACTATATAACCTTCGACGAAGACTCCGCCCTCGAAATCGCAGGAAATAAACTCCGCAACAGACAAGGTGTCATCCCTTATAGGTGATTCGCCTCCGTCATAATCTTCTTCATCAAGGTAATCGGTATCGGTAGTGTCAATCTCTTCATCAGGTATTTCTTGAGAAGAATCATCATCCAGCTCTTCCTTTGCACAACTGGTTGTAAAGAAAGGCAGAATGAACACTAACGAGAACAATATCAGTAGTAGTCGGTTTTTAATCATCTTATATGTCTTATAATTGGCTTTACGCTGCAAATATAGTCAAAACAATGTATAAGGCAAAGAAAAACGCAAATTATTTTTTATTATTTCGGTTCAACAAATATAGAAAAGAAGCTATCTGCAACATCTTAAACATGCTAATAATACAGTATTTTTCAAATAGAAGCAAGAAACAGGCGGACTTATTTGAAATTTACTGTAAGTTTACAGTAGATTTAAAATAGGAACGCAAGAAATGAATTAAGGAAACGACTTCGTGAAAAGTACCAAGGCAGCGAATGCTGTCCACCTAAACAAAAGATAATTTATGGTTCATCCTACATTTGAAGTAGAACATACTCATCAGCAATAACCCCGAAGAGAGGTTTAAACTGTCATCTTTGAAGAAACATCTTTACACAATTCAACAGCTAATCTTTGGGCTCGCAAAAGCTTAGCTTTGACAACGCAATACCTCATCTTTGAAGGTCCAAAGGGTCAACTTTCGCAAGTCCAAAGTTGACCTTTTACGAAGGCGTTGGCAATCAATGAGTTACAAAGACAATATTGAGAAGAATGCGGTTTGAAAGAAATTGACAAACCATCGAGAATAAAATTCATTCTCGTTTTATTTCATCCAACATTTGGAGTGATAGCCAGCACAAGAAAAAATAACCTCAAAGAGGTTAAACTTTCGGTTACCCCACATAAGCGATAGCGCAATGTGGGGTAGAGAAAACGAGAATTAAACCTCTTTGAGGTTTGTGGATGTCTTCACTCCATATATCGGATAAACCTCAATTTCGCTATTTCAGCAAAAATCAAAATAAACTTGTTATCAGCCGAAAATCCTCTCATTTCTTCAGCTTTTTATAGTATTCTGACAGCGAGGCACGGGGAACGCCAAGGCGAATGAGCATTTCGAGGTCACGACGCGCCTCTTCGTAGCGTCCTAAAGAGAGCAGGACATCGGCGCGGTTGAGGATATAATCGGTGTTCTTCGGGTCCCGGCGAATTGCCTCTGTATAGTCATACTCTGCAAGATAGTACATCTGGCGTGCCCGTTCCATACTGCCACGTGCCGCATAGGCAATGGCACTGTCGGGGAAAGACTCAACGAGCATGTTTATTTCGTCAAGAGCCTTCGTCTTCTTGTTGTCCTTGTCGTCGAGCAAAGCCATACCAAGCTTAGCGTCGAAGTTGTTCGGTACAATCGCAAGAACGCTTTCCAAGTCCTGACGGGCAAAGCCAATGCGTCCCAGTTTCTCATTGGCGTAGGAGCGGAAGAACAGTGCAGCGAGGTTGTCAGGCTGATGCTTCAATATCAGGTCGTACTCGCTCTTGGCATAGTCGTACTGCCCCAGTTCCATATTCCACCGTGCCTTCTTTAGCCGAAGGTCGATACTGTCGGGCCGAAGGCTCAATGCCTGCTCTGCAACATCGAGTGAGTCGCGAAGCGGATTTCTGCTTTGGGCCAGGCAAACCGTCGTGGACAGCATAGCCGAAAGTATGATAATAGCAATTCTCATAAGTGAGTACAAAAGTAAACGAAAGAAGCGAGTTGTCCAAAAGGGCAGCCCGCTTCTTATGCTTATTTATAAAATGTTTGCAGTTTAGTGTTGCTCTATGTAGTCAACAATCCACTTGCCGACATCAGTTGTACCGTAGTGGGCACCGCCTTCGACCTGTATCTCAGGTGTGCGGATGTTGGCATCGAGGCTTGCCGTTACTGCCTCGCGAATCTTTGCGCCCTCTTCGTTGAGTCCGAAGTGTTCAAGGAGCATTGCGGCTGACAGTATCTGGGCTATCGGGTTGGCAATGTTCTTGCCGGCAGCCTGCGGCCATGAGCCGTGGACGGGCTCGAATAGCGGGGTGTGCTCGCCGAGAGAAGCCGATGGCTGGAGTCCCATTGAACCGGTGATGCAGCTCGTCTCGTCGGTAAGGATATCGCCGAAGGTGTTCTCTGTTACGATAACGTCGAAGAAAGTAGGCTCCGTCAGAACGCGCATAGATGCATTATCGATAAACATATAGTCGGTTGTGACGTCAGGATACTGCGACTCCATCTCCTTGGCAATCTGCCTCCAGAGGCGTGAACTTGCAAGGACGTTTGCCTTGTCGACTACAGTCAGGTGTTTCTTGCGGCACTCTGCGAATTCGAAAGCTACCTTGAGGATGCGCTCTATCTCGTTGCGATGGTAGATATCGGTATCCCATGCGACGTCGTTGTCCTGATGCTTCTCACCGAAATACATACCGCCGGTGAGCTCACGGACGACGATGAAATCGGCACCTTTGATGAGTTCGTCCTTCAGCGGGGACTTATGGAGAAGACATTCGAAAGTGGAAACAGGGCGGACATTGGCGAACAGTCCGAGCTTCTTGCGCATAGCGAGCAGTCCCTGCTCAGGGCGTACCTTGGCAGTAGGGTCGTTATCGAACTTTGGGTCGCCGACAGCGGCAAACAGAACGGCGTCGGCGTCCATGCAGGTCTTGAAAGTCTCGTCGGGGAACGGGTCGCCGACGGCGTCGATAGCGCAGGCACCGGCAAGGGCTTCGTGATAGTCGAACTCGTGGTTGTACTTCTTTGCAATTGCGCCGAGTACCGCAATGCCTTGCTTCATAATCTCGGGACCTATTCCGTCGCCCGATAAAACGGCTATATTCAGTTTCATATTCTAGATGGATTTATACTGGTTTATATGGTTTCTTGTATGGCATGGCTATCTCGTCCTCGACGATATTGAGCATCTTGATTGTCGCTTTGATAGCGGCTTCGGTCTGGTCGGCATCGACGGCGTGCGTCCGAATGATGTTGCCACCACTCTCCCAGGTGATGACTGTCTGCACAAGTGCGTCGGTGCGGCCGCCTGGCGGGATGCTCACCTGATAGTCGTGAAGCAACGGAAAGGTGCGGCCGAGGTAGTGCTTGTAAATCTTACGGAGTGCCTTAACAAACGCATCGTACTGTCCGTCACCAGTTGAGTCGGAGGCGTAGGTCTTTCCGTTTATCTCGACTTTTATGCTGGCAAGGGGCTTCAGACCGTAACTCGTCGAGACCATGTAGCTCAACAGCTTCACTTTATCATCTGGAGCGTTGTGCTTCAGAACATCAGAGACGATGAACGGAAGGTCGTCCTGGGTGACGATTTCCTTTCTGTCGCCAAGCTCAATGATGCGGTTCGTGACGGCACGGGTCTGCTCGGGAGTCAGCTCCAGTCCCAGTTCTTTGAGGTTCTGGGCTATATTGGCCTTTCCGGAGTTTTTTCCGAGGGCATATTCGCGTTTGCGTCCGAAGCGCTCCGGTGCCAAGTCGTTGCTGTAGAGGTTGTCTTTCTTGTCGCCATCGGCATGGACTCCGGCTACCTGAGTGAACACATTCTCACCTACAATAGGCTGGTTCGGAGCAACAGGAATACCGCTGTAGCCTGCAACAAGACGGGAAATCTCGTTCAAGCGGCTCTCGTCGATGTTCGTCTTGGCGTGAAGCTGGTCCTTAAGGATGACTTGCACGCTCGCCAGAGGTGCGTTGCCGCAACGTTCTCCAAGTCCATTGACGGTGACGTGAAGTCCTTTGACACCGCAAAGCACTGCAGCAAGGGAATTGCTCACTGCCATATCGTAGTCGTTATGGGCGTGGAAGTCGAAGTGCTTATCGGGATAGCGGCGCATCATCTTGCGAGTATACTCGATGACTTGCAAAGGGTTCATGATGCCAAGGGTGTCCGGCAGCATGTATCTTTTAATGTTCGTGTCCTTCAATGCATCCATTAACCGAAACACATAGTCGGGAGAATCCTTCATGCCGGAGCTCCAGTCCTCAAGGTAGAGGTTTACTTCGAGACCACGTTGCTCTGCATAGGCGAGCACTTTCTTGATGTCCTCGATGTGCTCCTCCGGTGTTTTGTGAAGCTGGTGGGTACAATGTTTGAGCGAACCTTTCGCCAACAGGTTAATGACCTTGCCTCCGCAGTCGCATATCCAGTCGACGGAAAGATGACCGTCGACGAAGCCCAGGACTTCAACTTTATTGAGCATTCCTATCGAACGGGCATAGCGGCATATCATGCTGACGGAGTCTTTCTCGCCCTCTGATACTCGGGCTGAGGCGACTTCAATCCTGTCGACGTTGACATCGCGCATCAGCATGCGCGCTATTTGCAACTTCTCGTGAGGAAGAAAGGAGACTCCGTTGGTCTGCTCACCGTCACGCAAAGTGCAGTCCATTATCTCAACGGAACGCGAAAATGGTTGTTTATCGTTATTATCTTTCACTATATATCTGTTATTTCTATGCCAGTTTCTTTTCGTACTCTTCTACTTTGTCACGGTTTTTGACGAGGAAGTCGACATCATCGAGGCCCTGTTCGAGGCAAATCTTCTTATAACCGTTTATCTCGAAGTGCTCGCTCTCGCCCGTGGCATTGTTGGTGACAGTCTGGTTGGGCAAATCCACCGTGACTGTCATTGCCGGGTCGTTGTCGATTGAAGCAAAGAGGTTCGTCAGGAACTTCTCGGAGACAACGACGGGGAGCACGAAATTGTTCAGCTCATTGTTCTTATGGATGTCGGCAAAGAAAGAGCTGATGACGACACGGAAGCCGTATCCGGCTATTGCCCATGCTGCATGCTCACGGCTGGAGCCAGAGCCGAAGTTCTTTCCGGCAACAAGGATGACGGCATCCTTGAACTCCGGCTTGTTGAGGACGAAGTCTTTCTTCAGGCTTCCGTCCTTGTTGTAACGCCAATCGCGGAAGAGGTTGTCGCCGAAGCCTTTCTTGTCGGTTGCCTTAAGGAAGCGGGCGGGTATTATCTGGTCGGTATCTACATTCTCCAAAGGCAGTGGAGCGCATGTCGATGTTATAACGTTGAATTTCTGTTTCATGTTGTTTTCCTCACCAAGCCTCCACAAAGGGAGGAGGGTTAATTACCTTAGTTAATTTAAAGACATAAATTAAATTGCACGAGGGTCTGTAATCCGACCGGTAATTGCAGCGGCAGCGGCAACCAGCGGGGATGCAAGGATGGTGCGAGAACCTGGTCCCTGACGGCCTTGGAAGTTACGGTTGCTCGTCGAGACGCAATATTTTCCGGCTGGAACTTTATCGTCGTTCATGGCAAGACATGCAGAACAACCAGGCTGACGGATTTCGAAACCGGCGGCATTGAGGATTTTATCGAGTCCTTCATCTTTGATTTGCTGGCTCACATGCCAACTGCCGGGGACAAGCCATGCTACAACGTTGTCGGCTTTGTGCTTTCCCTTGACCAGAGAGGCGAACGCACGGAAGTCCTCAATGCGTCCGTTGGTGCATGCTCCTAAGAAAACGTAGTCGATAGGATGGCCTTCGAGTTTCTCGCCTGGCTTGAATCCCATGTAGTCGAGAGCTTTCATGAAGCTTGCTTTTTCGTCTTCGGGGAGATTGTCTGCTGTCGGTATGCTCTCCGTTATGCCGATTCCCATGCCCGGATTGGTTCCGTAGGTAATGCGAGGCTCTATGTCGGCGGCATCGAAATAGAGCTCCTTGTCGAACACAGCATCATCGCCGCTCTTCAAGGTCTTCCAATATTCCACTGCCTTATCCCAGTCCTTGCCTTTCGGGGCATACTCTCTGCCTTTAAGATATTCGAACGTCACTTCGTCCGGAGCTACGAAACCGCCACGCGCACCCATCTCAATACTGAGGTTGCAAAGCGTCAGTCGTCCGTCCATACTCATGTTGCGGATAGTGTCGCCACTGTATTCGACAAAGTAACCGGTTGCGCCTGAGGTCGTAATCTTCGACATGAGGTATAGCGCAACATCCTTTGCAACGACGCCTTTGCCGAGTTTTCCATTAATGTTAATACGCATAGACTTCGGCTTCTGCTGCAAAATGCACTGCGAGGCAAGCACCATCTCGACCTCAGAGGTTCCGATACCGAATGCAACTGCACCTACTGCGCCGTGAGTAGAGGTGTGTGAGTCGCCACAAACGATGGTCATTCCAGGCAACGACAGTGCCTTCTCAGGTCCGACAACATGGATGATACCGTTGTCCTTTGTATTCATCTTGAACTCAGTGAGCCCGAATTCGGCGCAGTTCTTATCCAAAGTGTCAATCTGCTTGCGCCCTACGGGGTCGGCAACGGGCTTATCCTGGTCGTGGGTCTGGACGTTGTGGTCCGGCATACATATCACGTGGTCGGGGCGGAACACCTTTAGTCCGCGCTCGCGGAGTCCGTCGAAAGCCTGAGGCGATGTCACCTCATGACAGTAAAGGCGGTCTATATATAGTTGTGTGGGACCATCCGGCACAATCTGAACTACGTGCGAGTCCCAAATTTTATCGAATAATGTATTCATAATGTTTTAGTTTCTAAACTTATTTATACAGTCGATGTAAGCCTCAACGGAAGCCGTGACGATGTCGGTGTCGGCTCCGAAGCCATAATAAACGTGTCCGTTGTACTCTACCTGCATGTGTACCTTGCCGACATCGTCGGAGCCTTTGTCGATAGCTTGTATGGTGAACTCCTTCAAGGTCATCTTCTTCGTGATGATGCGCTTCAACGCCTTGATTGCTGCGTCTACAGGACCGTTGCCAGAGGCTGCCTCCTCAAACTTCTGACCGGAGATGTCTATGCCGATGGAAGCAACGCTCTTGACACCCTTTCCGGTTGTAACCTGAAGGTAGTCGAGCTTGACTGCGTGGTCGGCGGCTGTGTCTGCTCCTGCAAGCATGAGTATATCGTCGTCGGTAACTTCCTTCTTCTTGTCGGCAAAGACAAGGAACTTCTGATAGATACTGTCGAGTTTCTTCTCGTCCTTTATGTCTACGCCGTTGATTTCGAGACGGTATTTGAGGGCAGCCCTACCCGACCGTGCTGTAAGAACTATCGAATTATCGTCGAGTCCTACGTCTTTCGGATCCATAATCTCGTACGTCCGGGCATTCTTAAGTACTCCGTCCTGATGGATTCCTGAAGAATGGGCGAACGCATTGCGACCTACGATAGCCTTGTTTGGCTGCACCGGCATATTCATCAGCGACGAAACCATGCGGGATGTAGGATATATCTTAGTTGTATTGATATTCGTATCGATGCCAAGGTACTTGTGGCACTTCAGAATCATTGCTATTTCCTCAAGCGCCGTGTTACCTGCACGCTCGCCAATGCCGTTGATTGTGACCTCAACTTGGCGTGCGCCATTGATGATACCTTCAAAAGTATTAGCCGTTGCCATACCCAAATCATTGTGGCAGTGGGTAGAAATCTGCGCCTTCTCTATGCCATCAACATGCTCCATAAGGTATTTAATCTTGTTGCCGTAGTCCTGCGGAAGGCAATAACCGGTAGTATCAGGGATGTTGACAACTGTTGCACCAGCCTTGATGACGGCCTCTATGACCTGCGCAAGGTACTCGTTATCGGTGCGGCCTGCATCTTCAGCATAGAACTCGACGTCCTCCACATACTTTTTGGCATACTTGACGGCAGCCACGGCCTGCTCCAGTATCTTCTCACGAGTAGAGTTGAACTTGTACTTAATATGACTGTCACTTGTCCCAAGACCTGTGTGTATGCGCTTGCGCTTAGCGTACTTCAAGCTTTCAGCTGCAACATCAATATCCTTCTGGACGGCCCTTGTAAGCGCACAGATTGTCGGCCATGTCACAGCCTTGCTTATCTCAACAACAGAATTAAAGTCTCCAGGGCTCGAAATCGGGAAGCCTGCCTCGATAACATCTACTCCCAACTGCTCTAGCTGCTTTGCAACCTGGATTTTCTCAACTGTGTTCAACTGACAGCCTGGTACTTGTTCGCCATCTCTCAACGTAGTGTCAAAGATGTATAGTCTCTCACTCATAATACTGTAGTTATTTAATTATGTTTTGTCATACATCAAAAAAGCCTTTCACACATCATAGGAAGTGGGAAAGGCTGTCAACGCTTTTCGTGCAATATCATATACACGCCTTATCACTTCCTACCACGTAACGCAGTCGGATGGCAATAATTAGGCTATGCAACTTTGATGATAACATTCTATTCTCTTTAATTTCTAATTCGATTGCAAAATTAAATATTTTATAGGAAACAACCAAATAAATCGAAACATTTTTCGCTTTATTTCTTAAAACTTACAACAAAACGGTACAAAAAGGTAAAAAGAAAGCCTGCTCCGCAAAGGAACAGGCTTCTATGTTTGTTTGGAATAGTTGTGTTTAATTTGTTATGCCTCAGGCGTAGTCTTAGCGGCGTACTCCTCTTCGGACAGAACAGAGACCTTGCTCTTGTTGAACTTGCCCTTGTGGAAGTAAACGATACCGTCTGTTAAGGCATAAAGGGTGTCGTCCTTGCCCTGTGCGACGTTCTCACCAGCAAAGTGCTTGTTGCCGCGCTGACGGACGATGATGTTACCGGCAGTAATCTTCTGACCGCCCCAAATCTTTACACCAAGACGCTTCGACTGAGACTCACGACCGTTACGAGAACTGGTCTGACCTTTCTTATGTGCCATTTCTTGATCCTCCTCTTTTTTAAGCGTTAATTGATTTGACTTCAATCTGAGTGAAGTGGGTACGGTGACCGATCTTCTTGCGTGAATCCTTGCGTCTCTTCATCTTGAAGACGACGACCTTGTCGCCCTTAACGAGGGGATTTACGACCTCAGCTACTACTTTAGCACCATCAACAGTCGGTGCTCCTACTGTGACTGTTCCGTCGTTGTCGACGAGCAGAACCTTGTCAAACTCAACAGTTTTGCCTTCCTCAGCGTCCTTGATGTGGTTGACGAAAAGCTTCTTGCCCTCTTCGGCTTTGAACTGTTGACCGTTAATTTCTACAATTGCGTACATTTTTTATATTGTAAAACGGGTTTCACCGTCAGGCGGCAGAGCATCTTTCCTGCACTTTTTCAAGCCTGTACGGCATAATTCGGCTGCAAAATTACTAAATTATTGCCACCTGACAAAATATTATCGGTTTTTTGATTCCTATTTAATCTTATTTTTTCTTTCCAAAGGAATGAAGCCACTTCAGCGGCTTCTTGATAAGCTTTTGGAGCTTACTCTCCTTCTTTGTCTGCTTAACAGGAGTTTCATTGATTTCGTATTTGCTGGAGCGACGGCGTTCGTTCTGTTGTCCCTTAGGCTGTTGTCCACGTCCACGGGAGTTGTTTTTCTTGCGACGGTTGCCGTTCTCTGCAGTTTTAGGCTTACCGCTGTTCTGCTTCTGCCTGTTAGTTCTGTTCTTGTCAGTTGACTCCGCCTTCGTCTCGTTTTGCCTTTCACGACGGCTGTTTTCAGACTTAGCACGACGAGAGTCTTTCTGACCGGGCTGTGCCTTGCCTTTTTCCTTACGCTGCCTTGGCTGTTTATTATTATCAGAAGCCTCTCCTTCCTCCAGTTTCGGACGACGATTGCCGCCGCGACGAGCAGAACGCTCCTTCTTATCCTTGTGGCTTTGCTGATTACGGTCTTTGCGACGACGGCTCTTAGCACTTGTCTTACGGCTGTAGTCAGGACCTTCGCCAAGTTCCTCGGGTATGGGAAGCTTCTCAATATCCTTTTCAAGGAACTTCTCTATCTGACGGAAATAAACCATATCATCATCGCTGACGAGTGTAATGGCTATTCCGTCACGCTCAGCACGTGCAGTTCGTCCTATGCGGTGGACATAATCCTCGGCATCGTGAGGCACATCGTAGTTTATGACCATCGAGATATCATCAATGTCAATGCCACGTGCGAGGATGTCGGTGGCAACAACCACGTCGTACTTACCACTCTTGAACTTGAACATCATGTCGTCGCGCTCAGCCTGTTCCAAATCAGAATGCATCTCGCCGCAATTGATTTTCATATCGCGGAGAGCCCTTGCCACCTGCTTGACCTTCATCTTCGAGCCGCAGAAAATAATGACACGCTTCAGGTCTCCAGCCTTGAAGATATCGCGGATGATACCCATCTTCTGAGTCTCGTGGCAGATATAGCACTTCTGCTGTATCTTCTCGGCAGGCTTGCTGACAGCCAGTTTCACCTCAACCGGGTTCTTAAGCAAAGTCTTTGCAAGCTCTTCAATCTTCGGAGGCATAGTTGCCGAGAACATCACAGTCTGACAATTGGCCGGCAACTTGTGAGCAATGGTCATTATATCCTCAGAAAATCCCATGTCAAGCATGCGGTCCGCCTCGTCAAGCACAAAGAAACTAACCTTGCTGAGGTCAACATTGCCAAGCGATATATGAGAGATGAAACGTCCAGGAGTGGCAATCACCACATCAGCACCCATCTGAAGGCTCTTCAATTCCTGGTCATATCTGTTTCCATCATTACCGCCATAGACCGCAATACTGCTTACTCCGTCAAGATAATAAGAGAACCCCTGCATCGCCTGGTCAATCTGCTGGGCCAGTTCGCGCGTCGGACTCATGATGACGCAGTTTATCTTGTCAGTAGGATACTTACCGGTAGACAGTTTGCTGAGTATAGGCAGCAGATAAGCGGCAGTCTTTCCGGTTCCGGTCTGTGCGACTCCAAGAACATCACGGCCGTTCAATATCTCAGGAATACACTTCTCTTGTATAGGCGTACAGTTCTCGAAATGCATGTCATAGAGAGCATCGAGAACGTCGTCTGTTAAATCTAAATCTTCAAATTTCATTTCAATCGATTTTCTTAAATTACGAATCGGTATCGCCATACTTTTCCTCTTCAGGAATGATTTCCATTCAATCTACTCTTCACCATAGAATCATTCACTTGTCAAATCGTCACGACATGACAGCGGCAGTTAGTTCGGTGCCTGCCGATAACAGAAGAATGCGATTACCGTAAAAATAATGTTAGGTATCCAAGCTGCAAGCATTGGCGGCGCGTCGGCATTGACTGCGAATGTCGACGAGATTGTTTGCAACATGATATAGCCAAAGCTCAATGCCAGGCCGATACCCAGATAGAGTCCCATACCACCCTTTCGCTTCCGTGCCGACAGCGAAGCACCGATGATGGTAAGTATGAACGACGCGAACGACATTGCTATTCGCTTGTGGAACTCGACCTCATACTGTTTCACCGCAGCCGACCCTCGCAATGTCTGCTTTGAGATATAGTCGAGCAGTTCCGGACTCGTGAACGTCTCCTGCTGTCCCTTCGAATACACGAGGTCTGCCGGTTCCATCTGTATCACCGTATCTTTCACGGCCCCGGTGGTAATCTTCTCGTGCACACCACTCAACGTTCGTATCTTCCAGTTGGTCACATGCCAGTGGTATTTCGACTCGGAAATGGTGTCATACTGTATCTCGCTCGCCGTCATGTGCACCACCGGTTTGCCTCCTTCAATCTTGTCGAGACTGAAACCGAAGCCCCGTTTCATCTCCTTGTCATAGCTCTGGATGTACGCCACGGTGTTCTTGTCCACCTTGAGCATAACGTTCTGCGCCGCCGTGTTGGTCTTATTCTTCCTGTAACGAGCCTCAAACTGCTGCCGGATGATAGTTCCGTGCGGTATGACATAGCTGTTGAGGTAGAACGTAGTTGCAGCAATGAGCACGCAGGAGAACATATACGGCCTGAGAAGGCGGCGGAACGACATTCCCGTTGCCATCATCGCGATTATCTCCGAGTTGCCGGCGAGCTTCGAAGTGAAATATATCACGGCAATAAAGACGAACAACGGGCTGAAAAGATTCGAATAATACGGTATGAAATTGGCGTAATAGTCGAAGATGATGGCACGCCACGGCGCATGATACTGCGTGAACTTCGAGAGGTTCTCGTTGAAGTCGAAGACTATTGCGATAGTGATAATAAGGAAAATGGAGAAGATATACGTTCCAATGAACTTCTTTATGATGTACCAGTCGAGCAAACTGATATACCGTCTTGGGTTCAGCCAACTGCCAATCCGCCTCAAAGCCTTGCCCAGAATACGGAAAGCCTTGAACTGAGACAAGACTCTCAACTTCGAAATCAACAGATTCCAAAGCCTTGTCAGTTTCCTCCAAGCGAGGAGCAGTCCCAAGAAACGTTTACGAGTCTTATATTCCATTATTACAATCTACGCAAAAGACCGCGGCCGCGTCAACGCAATACCGCCGTCAGATTCTCCGTCCTAAGTTGTCGATGACCGATGCTTTCCACGTCGTAAAGTCACCATTAATAATATGTACGCGCGCGTCAGTGACCAGTCGGAGGTAGAAAGCCAGGTTGTGAATACTGGCAATCTGCATCGCAAGTATCTCTTTCGCCTTGAACAAGTGGTGCAAATACGCCTTTGTAGTTACCCTGTCAATCTCGCATCCATCAGCATCCAGAGGCGAGAAGTCAGTCTCCCACTTCTTGTTGCGCATGTTCATCGTGCCATCGTAGGTGAACAGCATCGCGTTACGTCCGTTGCGGGTCGGCATAACACAGTCGAACATATCCACTCCACGCTCTATACCCTCGAGAATGTTCTGCGGTGTGCCTACGCCCATCAGATAGCGGGGCTTGTCCTTAGGCAGAATGGCATTGACAACCTCTATCATTTCGTACATGACCTCGGTCGGCTCACCGACAGCGAGACCACCGATGGCATTTCCGTCAGCACCGATGTCGGCAATGAACTTAGCCGCCTCAGAACGCAAATCCTTGTAAGTGCACCCTTGAACAATAGGGAACAAGCTCTGCTCATAGCCGTACAGCGGCTCAGTCTCATTGAACCGCTTCAGGCAACGCATGAGCCAGCGCTGCGTCATGCCAAGACTCTGCTTGGCATAGTTGTAGTCGCTGAGACCCGGAGGGCACTCGTCCAGAGCCATCATGATGTCGGCGCCAATCACACGCTCTGTGTCCATGACATTCTCCGGCGTGAAGAAGTGCTTCGAACCGTCGATATGACTTCTGAACTCACAGCCTTCCTCACTCAGCTTACGGATACCCGTAAGCGAGAACACCTGAAAGCCGCCCGAGTCGGTAAGCAAAGGACACTCCCATCCGTTGAAGCCATGAAGTCCGCCTGCCTTCCGCAGTACGTCAAGACCCGGCCGGAGGTAAAGGTGATAAGTATTGCCGAGGATTATCTGAGCCTTCACCTGGTTGCGAAGCTCTGAGAAATGGACGCACTTGACAGCTCCCTCCGTGCCTACCGGCATGAAGATTGGCGTCATAATCTTGCCGTGGGCGGTCGTGATGACACCTGCGCGCGCGTCAGAGGCGTTGTCCGTATGCTCTAATTCAAATTTCATCTATTCTCTTATGGTTTTACTTCTTCGTTTCATCTTCACCATCCAAGTCGAAATGGACAGGGTTGTCTACAATCTCATCGGTCAGCGCGAAGTTCCAGACATCCTGCACATTCTCGACGTAATGGAACTCAACACCTTTAAGGTACTTAGCCGGTATGTCGTCAATATCTTTCTTGTTCTCACGGCAAATGACAATATCGGTTATCCCGGCACGCTTTGCAGCAAGAATCTTTTCCTTTATTCCGCCTACGGGGAGGACTTTGCCACGGAGGGTTATCTCACCCGTCATGGCTGTGTTCTTGCGGACCTTGCGCTGCGTTATTGCCGAAGCGATTGACGTGGCGATAGTAATTCCGGCCGACGGACCGTCTTTTGGCGTCGCACCTTCTGGTACATGGATGTGGATATTCCACTGTTCGAAGATACGATAGTCGATGCCGAGCGTCGAAGCATGTGCCTTGACGTACTCCAGGGCTATGACTGCACTCTCCTTCATCACGTCACCAAGATTGCCGGTCAGTGTCAGCTTACTGCCCTTTCCACGTGACAGCGATGTCTCGATGAACAATATCTCGCCGCCCACGCTGGTCCATGCCAGTCCGGTAACTACACCTGCATAGTCGTTGCCTTGGTAGACATCACGGTAGAAAGGTTGCTTGCCAAGCAGCTCAGACAGTTTTTCGGGTGTGATGCTATGGTATTCGAGCTTACCATCGAGTGCTTTCTTATACGCCATCTTGCGGAAAGCCTTGTTTATTTGCTTTTCCAACAGACGCACTCCGCTCTCGCGTGTGTAGTTCTCAATGACTTTCTCGAGCGCTTTCTTCGTGAAAGTAATCTTCGGCTTAATGCCGTCAAGACCCGTGTTGGCAAGTTCCTTCGGAATGAGATGGCGGCGTGCAATCTCTATTTTCTCCTCGGTGATGTATCCCGTGAGCTCAATGAGCTCCATTCTGTCGAGCAACGGGCGCGGGATAGTGTTCAAATCATTAGCTGTGGCAATGAACATGACATGCGAGAGGTCGTAGTCGACATCGAGATAGTTGTCGTGGAAGGCATTGTTCTGTTCGGGGTCGAGCACCTCAAGCAAAGCCGATGACGGGTCGCCGTTGATGTTGTTCTGCGTCACCTTGTCGATTTCGTCGAGGATAAACACAGGATTGTCAGAACCTGCCTTCTGTATGCTCTTGATGATGCGGCCCGGCATGGCACCGATATACGTGCGACGGTGACCGCGAATCTCAGCCTCGTCGTGCACACCGCCAAGGGAAATGCGGACATACTTGCGCTTCAGAGCCTCGGCAATGCTCTTTCCGAGCGATGTCTTGCCTACTCCCGGAGGACCGTAGAGGCACAGTATCGGGCTCTTTAGGTTGCCCTTGAGCTGCAAGACGGCGATATACTCTAGAATTCTCTCCTTGACTTCCTCCATTCCGTAGTGGTCGCGGTCGAGAATTCGGCGTGCACGCTTCAAGTCGAGGTCATCCTGTGTGTACTCATTCCAAGGCAGTGAGACCATTGTCTGTAGGTAACTCAACTGCAAGCTATAGTCGGGGCTCTGCGGATTGAGGGTCTCCAGCTTGTCGACTTCCTTGTAGAAAGTCTTCTTGACATCCTCGTTCCACTTCTTGTTCTTAGCCTTTTCGAGCACTTCCTTCTTCTCCGGACTGCCGTCCTCATCGCCGAGTTCCTCCTGAATGTTCTTTATCTGCTGATGGAGGAAGTAGTCGCGCTGCTGGGCGTTCAAGTCCTCGTGGGTCTTCATGCGGATATTCTGCATCAGATTGAGGAGCTGAATGTCCTTGCTGACGATTTTCAGAAGCTCAAACAAACGCTGTTTCAGGTCTGTAATATCGAGCAGCCGGGTCTTGTCGGAAAGGCTCAGCGGAAGATTGGAGCATGTATAATTGACACGGATGACAGGATTGGAGATATTGCGGAAGCCGTACTCTGCTTCGTTAGGCATCTCCTCGCTCTTATGGATGTACTCCGACGTATCGCGTCCCATGTCCTCGAGAGCCGTGTTCCACTCCTTATCGTTATCCTTCGGGTATGTCTCGGAGAACGGATGGACGAGGCCGTGCAGGTATGGGCGTGACTTTGTGACATGATCCAGCTTACATCTTCCAAGCGCCTGGACGAGCGCCGTCATACCGGTTTCTTCTCCGATGTTGATGAGTTTTATAAGGCGGGCGTACACACCTGTATGGTTCAGGTCGCCCTCCTTGGGGTCGTTGGTCTCCTCGTTTGTCTGGTTGAAAACGGCAAAGACCATATCAGGTGACTTCTCAGCTTTCTTTACGACCGACATACTCTTTTTCCTGCCAATGAGGACTGGCGTTATCACACCCGGGAAGAGTACGACGTTGCGAGTCGCGAGGATAGGCAGTTCACCGTCGATATTGATATCGAACAGGTCCTTTGCGTCCCCCTCGAAGTCGGCTATCATCTGTATATGTTGATTTTTACGCATCTATGATATAGTATTTCACTTGAACGTGCAAAGTTACAAATAAAAAACGGTATTACGAATTATTAAGAACTTATAAAACGTTAAAGGCGCCAATGCTGTCAAAATATTTCAGTTTGGCATTCCGACAAAATCGTTTCTGCAACTCGTTGACTGTCAATGCGCCCGCAAAAGCATAGCTTTTAGCTTGCAAAAGAAAAGCTCCCAGGCTGCAAAAGATGACCTTTTACAAAGCGAAAGATGCCCTTTTGGAACGCAAAAGGGCATCTTCGGAATTCGTGTTAATATTTTTCTGTATTTTACTTGGCGTATGCAATGGAACGTGTCTCACGTATAACGGTGATTTTAACCTGTCCCGGATACGTCATTTCGTTCTGTATCTTGTTTGCAATCTCTGTCGAGAGCTGCTCGCTTTCGGCATCGCTCATCTTGTCGGCACCAACGATTACGCGGAGCTCGCGGCCTGCCTGGATAGCGTAAGTCTTCGTTACACCTGGGTATGACATTGCTATAGCCTCCAAATCGTTGAGACGCTTGATGTAAGCCTCTACTATCTCGCGGCGTGCACCAGGACGTGCACCGGATATAGCATCGCACACCTGAACGATAGGAGCTATCAGTGAGGTCATCTCAACTTCGTCGTGGTGGGCTGCAATAGCGTTGACGATGTCCGGTTTCTCCTTGTACTTCTCCGCAATCTTGGCTCCGTAGAGTGCATGCGGCAGTTCGGTCTCCTCGTCAGGCACCTTTCCGATATCGTGAAGCAGACCTGCGCGCTTTGCCTTCTTAGGATTCAGACCGAGCTCAGCTGCCATGACGGCACAGAGGTTGGCAGTTTCGCGTGCGTGCTGGAGAAGGTTCTGACCGTAAGACGAGCGGTACTTCATCTTTCCGATGATACGGATGAGCTCCGGATGCATACCGTGTATGCCGAGGTCGATGACAGTACGCTTACCTGTTTCAACGATTTCGTTGTCGAGTTGCTTCTTTACCTTAGCCACAACCTCCTCGATACGTGCCGGATGAATGCGTCCGTCGGCAACGAGCTGGTGAAGGGCGAGGCGGCAAACCTCACGGCGTATCGGGTCGAAAGCTGAGATGACGATTGCCTCAGGTGTATCGTCGACAACAATTTCAACGCCCGTCGCAGCCTCAAGGGCACGGATGTTACGGCCCTCACGACCAATGATACGGCCCTTGATTTCGTCGTTATCAATGTGGAAGACGCTGACACTGTTCTCTATTGCGGTCTCTGTTGCGACGCGCTGGATTGTCTGGATGACAATCTTCTTAGCCTGCTGGTTGGCATTGAGCTTGGCTTCGTCCATAATCTCGTTGACGTATGAGGCGGCATCGAGCTTTGCCTGGTCCTTCAAGCTCTCAACTAAGCGGTTCTTGGCTTCCTCTGCACTGAGGCCGGAAAGTTCCTCAAGCTTAAACCGCTCCTGCTCCTGCATCTTGAGAAGGTCATTCTGTTTTTGCAGGAGAACAGCCTTATCGTTGTCGACATGCTGCTGCATCTTGTCCAAATCCTGCTTCCGACGGTTCATGTCCTCGGCTTTCTGATTCAGACTTAACTCCTTTTGCTTCAAGCGGTTCTCGCTCTGTTGTATCTTCTGATTGCGCTGTTGGACTTCCTTTTCCAACTCGCTCTTCTTGTTCAGGAACTGCTCTTTCACTTCAAGGAGCTTCTTCTGCTTTATGACGTTGGCGTCTTTCTCCGCCTTGTCCATCAATTCCTTATATTTACCCGTTATGACATAACGGAATATCGCATAGCCTGCTGCGCCACCGATGATTAGGGCAACAACGGCAACTACTATAATAGTTATCATTATTTAAGATTTATATGGTTGAATATTCTTGTCATACTTACTACTTCTGAGGCTTCAACGCATCTTCAATTTCTGTAGTGAGCTTGCCAAGAATATCAGTGAAGGGCTTGGTGTCATTGCTTGAGCTCTCCTTCTCGAAGCGGAAGGCGATGTCAAGCATTGCCATATATAATATGTCTTTGTCGTCTTTCTTTCCGCGGAATATAGAAGCATAGGTGTTAACCTTGTCCGATATCATCTTCGCGGCAGAGCGATAGTATTCCTCATCGCTCGCCTTAGCGTTGACAGAAAGCTCCCTGTCATACAAGTGTAGTCTTATACGTCGTGTTTCTTCTGCCATCTTTATTATTTCTCACTAAGAAGTGTAATGCATTTATTGATGTCGCGGATGAGTTTGTTGATGCGCTTCTGGGCTGACTCCATGTCGCCGTCGCCAATCTCAATCATCTTTGCCATCTTCAGCGAATTGTAATCATTCTGAGCCTGAGTGACCTGCTTCTGCAACTTCTTTATCTCCTCGTCGCGTTCGTCGACAAGTTGATAGAGCTCGTCGTTCTCCTTTTTCAGTTCCTGATACTGGAGAACCATCTGACGAACTCTTGTCGCAAATGTGTTTATAGTCTTCTCGTTAGCCGACATTGATTTACAATTTTGGACACAAAATTACATTAAAGTTTTTATTTAAGCAAGTTTTTGCGTCTCTTTTTTACAAAATTAGTTTAAGCCTTGGCATCTTCTTCGGTCTGGCGAGGCTCCTTTTTGGCGAGCATCACGACCTGATAGATGAAGTCGGTGACCCACTGCTGGGAGAAGCCCAGGCGTGTGTTGTACTGGCGGACAGCCATAACGGTCTTGACAACGTCGGGCTCCTTAAAGTCGTTCTTATTGAAGATGTCGTCGACTGTCTTCTCGGTCATGGCGTACAGAGCCTTTTTGAAGAAACCAGGCATACGGAGCTTGAACTTCATCAAGTTTCCGATGAGCATCATCAAGTCTTGGGTGAAGCCCTGGAACTGATACAAATACGACTGTGTATTATTTAGATGCTTGCAGTTTTTCTTAATACTTTGGTCTATTTCGTCGAAGAAGTCATCGGGAGTATTATAAATTTCTTTCATCATCTTCTTACAACGGTTCTTCTCGCCGACGCCCAATTTGTTATTGACAGTTGGCACATGAAGCGTTGACTTGAAAACTCTGAGGTCGGGAAGCATGGCTAAGTTGGTTATACCCAAGCGACTTGCAAGTACTGCTTGGAAGTAAACTTTAACGAGAGTCATATAATCTTGCATGCCACCGACCTTTTCGTCAGATGATGATTTCCTCTTAAAGATTTTTGTAAAGAAGCTCATTTCTTTTGTCGTTATTTTTCTTATTAATAATAAATTCTTACATTTTATTTTCTGCAAAAATACAAAATAATTGGCATATTATTAAATTTAACAAACAATTTTTCGTTTTTCTTTTCATACACAAGATAAATTATGTACCTTTGCACAATATTATAAATTTCACCGAAAGGAAATGCAAAACGCACGCAATGGCAACTACATCATACAGTGGATAGTCGTTCTCGCCGACTTTCTGCTAATGAACATATTAATGTTGGTGTTTCTGCATCTTAACCTGGCTTTCGTTCCGGACGGCCTGACAGAGAATCCGAGGATGTACTTCCTCATTTCCAACGTGGCAATGATTATCGCGGAGTTCTTCTTCCATACGATAATCCACGTCAGAATACTCTACTTCTGGCAGGTGCTAAGGCGTGTTTTCGGGCTTGCAATTGTACAGACGGCGGTGGCGTATGCCATGCAGTCGTTCATAGAAGAGCATGACGGGCTGTTCGTCTACTCTGTTTACTACTTCGTATCGCTATATGTCATTCTCCTTTTGTCACGCTCCTTGGAGAGGCGTGCACTGGAATCTTACCGCGAGAAAGGCGGTAACACCCGCGCAGTGATATTCGTTGGCAGTGACCCTGCTAATCTGGCGATGTACAAGGAACTGACGCAGGACCCCGCAACGGGTTACAATATACTTGGATACTACAGCAATGACATCATTGAGGACGGTCCTAAAGAGCTGAGGAAGCTAGGTACGCTGAATGACTTGGCCAAGCTTATTTCCCCTGACAATAAGGGCGGGAGGATTTGCGACGAGATGTTCGTATCGCTCTCTCACAGCGATTACGAGCGCATTGTCAAGCTAATAAAGTTCTGCGATGCCAACGTCATCCACTTCTATTACGTTCCACGGCAGTTCGGTAACTATCGCTTGCAACTGAAATCTGAGCTGATAGGCAACATTGAGGTGATGACGAATCTCAAGGAGCCGCTGCTTGACCCTACGAACAAATTCATAAAGCGGGCGTTCGATATAGTATTGAGCTTCTTTGTGTGCCTGATAATTGCGATATTCTATCCAATTATTGCACTCATAATTAAGATACAAAGTCCGGGACCGGTACTCTTCAAGCAGAAGCGGACGGGACTTAACGGCAAGACTTTCGTGTGCTACAAGTTCCGTTCGATGCACATCAACAGCGAGTCGGACATGGAACAGGCAACGCTCGACGACCCGAGAAAGTTCCCGTTCGGAAGTTTCATGCGCAAGTGCAATATCGACGAGTTCCCGCAATTCTTCAATGTGCTTAAGGGCGACATGAGTATTGTCGGACCGCGGCCGCACATGCTGCACCACACGGACATATATTCGAAACTCATCGACAAGTATATGGTGCGCCACTTCTCCAAACCCGGCATAACGGGTTGGGCTCAGGTGACGGGCTATCGTGGTGAGACAAAGGAACTGTGGCAGATGGAAGAGCGTGTAAGGCGCGACATTTGGTATATTGAGAACTGGAGCTTCTGGCTCGACATAAAGATAATTTTGATGACTGCTGTCAGTCTTTTCAAGCCTGACGAAAAAGCATATTAACAAAAAGAAAAACTCTTATATATATGAAAGGTATCGTTTTAGCAGGAGGCTCAGGTACCCGCCTCTACCCTATTACAAAGGGAATCAGCAAGCAGTTGATTCCTATCTTCGACAAGCCCATGATCTATTACCCGCTGTCGGCTCTTATGCTTGCCAACATCCGTGACGTCCTCATCATCTCAACACCGTACGACCTCCCCGGTTTCAAGAGACTTCTGGGCGACGGACATAACATCGGAATGAATATTTCGTATGCTGAGCAGCCTTCACCGGACGGACTTGCGCAGGCATTCATTATCGGAGAGAAGTTCATCGGTGACGATTGCGTTTGCCTTGTATTAGGAGACAACATCTTCTATGGAGCCGGTTTCACCGGAATGCTTAATGAAAGCGTCCGTGCAGCAGAAGAAGACGGAAAGGCAACGGTGTTCGGCTATTGCGTAAACGACCCGGAACGCTACGGTGTTGCTGAGTTTGACAAGAACGGAAACTGTCTCAGCATTGAGGAAAAGCCAGAGCACCCGAAGAGCAACTATGCTGTTGTAGGACTTTATTTCTATCCTAACAGTGTCGTGAACATTGCCAAGAATATTAAGCCAAGTGCTCGCGGGGAGTTGGAGATAACTTCCGTGAACCAGGAATACTTGAAGCAGAAGAATCTCAAGGTGCAGACGTTGCAGCGTGGTTTTGCATGGCTCGACACCGGGACGCACGACAGTCTGTCGGAAGCAAGCACCTTCATTGAGGTCATTGAAAAGCGCCAGGGTCTCAAGGTGGCATGCCTGGAAGAGATAGCCTACAAGCATGGCTGGATAAACAAGGAACAGCTCATAGCAGAGGCAAAGCCAATGGCAAAGAACGACTACGGCAAGTACTTGCTCAGACTTGCAGAAGGAAAGGAATAAACGCTCAAGAATTTCATTCTACACAATATTATATATAAAGGAATATACATCATTCTAACAATATGGAAGAAATAAAGAACGTAGAAGTTGGTAATAAACAAGAGAATGAGGAATCATCATTTAACTTCCAAACCATATACAAGACGCTCGTACTGAACTGGTATTGGTTTGTTCTTTCACTCATTATCTGTCTTGGCGGAGCATATATCTACCTCAGATATACCACTCCGACATATCAGGCTTTTGCAAAACTGCTTATCAAGGACGATAGCGGCAACGGTGGAAGCAGGGGCGGAGGACTCGCCAATTCGAATGCTACGTCACTCGGATTGATTTCCAACTCCAACGGTATCGACAACGAGATGGAGATTCTGAAGTCGCATACGCTTGCGGCGCAGACTGTCCGTGACTTGAAAATCTATGTCGATTATTTGAAGAAGGGGCGCATCAAGGATATGCCTTTGTACAAAAGGTTGCCTATCGAAGTTGATGTTGACGAGGCTCATCTTGAAAAGCTCAACGCTCCGATTAATCTTACCATAACACGGCAGGGCAGCTCATACGTTGTAACAGGAACTTACTGCGTTCCTGTCGACGACCAAAACTTCGAGGGTCCGTTCTCCCTCAACAGGAAGTTTACAAGTCTTCCGGCTGAGATTCCGACACGTGCCGGTCTCATTTCGTTGAACCAAGGCACCGGAAACTCTCTTAAAGACGGCGACGTTCTGCTTGTAACAATACAGTCGCCGAACGATGCTGCATACAAGTTCGTAAACGAATTGACTGTCAGCCAGACTTCGAAGAACACGACTATTGCACAGTTGCAGCTCACCGATGCTATTCCGGAGAGAGCAACTGACTATCTGAAGCAACTCGCAGTCGACTACAACCGCCAGGCTAACGACGACAAGAACGAGATTGCTCTTCGCACGGAGAAGTTCATTAACTCACGTCTTGAGAAAATTAACAACGAGCTCGGACAGACCGAAGGTCAGCTTCAGAACTACAAGCAGCAAAATGGCATGGTCGAGTTGAAGATGAATGCTTCCAACGATGTTGCCAATCAGAACTCTTCGGAGCAGCAGCTCTTCAACATGGATACGCAGGTTGAATTGCTTAAGAGTATCCGTGACTTCATGAACCAGCGCACCAACCGCTATCAGGTCATCCCTTCGAACGTCGGTCTGACTGACCAGAGCTCTACAACTCTTATCAACAAATACAACGAACTGGTACTTGAGCGCAACCGTCTGTTGAGAAGTGCATCGCCAAACTCACCGGTTGTAGAGCCTATAACAGACCAGATTAACGACCTCAACGAGAACATCCGTAAGGCCATCGACCAGTCGTTGCACACTCTGCAGATACAAAGGGATGCCATTGAGCAGATGAACCAGGTATACAATACACGCATTGCAGAGACTCCTCAGCAAGAGCGTATGCTCACACAGATAGGCCGTCAGCAGGAGGTTAAGTCTGGACTGTACCTCATGCTTCTGCAAAAACGTGAGGAGAACAGTATTTCCCTCGCAGCAACTGCCGACAAGGGAAAGCTCATCGACGAGCCGCTGCCAGGTGGTCAGGTAAGTCCTAAGCGTAGCATGATATATCTCATCGCGCTGTTGCTCGGTCTTGCCATTCCGGCAATTGTCCTCTTCGTTCTCAACTTCTTCCGTTACAAGATTGAAGGACACGAAGATGTGGAAAAACTTACAAAGCTCCCGATTATCGCGGATGTCGCTGTGGCTTCAAATACTGCAAAGACGAAGGCGGATATCGTTGTGCATGAGAACGAGAACAATCAGATGGAGGAAATCTTCCGCTCTATGCGTACGAACTTGCAGTTCATGCTTAAGAACGGACAGAAGGTCATTATGTTCACGTCTTCGACCTTCAGTGAAGGTAAGACGTTCAACTGTGCCAACCTCGCCGTGTCATTCGCATTGCTCGGAAAGAGGACTATCCTCGTCGGACTCGATATTCGTAAACCGCGACTTGCCGAGCTGTTCCAAATCAACGACCACACACACGGTATTACTCCGTTGCTCGTTAAGGACGCTCCGACGAAGGAAGATGTCATGGGACAAATCGTTCCATCAGGCATCAACGACAATCTCGACTTGCTTATGGCAGGTCCTATACCTCCAAACCCGTCTGAGCTGCTTGCACGCAATAGCCTTGACAAGATATTCGAGCATCTTAAGGGTGAGTACGACTACATTCTGGTCGACACAGCACCTGTCGGTCTGGTTACCGATACTCTCCAGATTGGTCGTGTCAGCGATGTAACTGTATGCATGTGCCGCGCCGACTATACTCCGAAGTCAGCTTTCACACAGATAAATGCACTTGCAGAGCAGAAGAAGTTGCCTAACCTCTGCATCGTTATCAACGGCATTGACCTCAGCAAGAAGAAGTACGGCTACTACTACGGATACGGTAATTATGGCAAGTACGGACGCTATGGCCGCTACGGAAACTATGGCAACTATGGCAGCTACGGAACCTACAGCAAGAGCCACTACGGTCAGAAGAACGATAATTCAGTAAAACGGTAATCGCTAAGACATGACTATTGCAGTAGATTTCGACGGTACGATAGTCGAACACAAGTACCCTGAAATCGGTGACGAAATCCTTTTCGCCACCGATACATTGCGGAAGCTTATCAACGACGGACATAAGCTAATACTGTGGAGCGTACGCGAGGGTCGTCTTTTGCAAGAAGCAATTGACTGGTGCCACCAAAGGGGAGTCGACTTTTATGCCATCAACAAAGACTACCCTGAAGAGAACGGTCCCAAGAGTAACACTAGTTTCTCTCGGAAGATAAAGGCTGACATCTTCATCGACGACCGCAACCTTGGCGGACTTCCCGATTGGGGAACCATCTATCAGATGATTACGAACCATGAGACGTGGAACGACAGGCTTATGGCTGCCTCGCAATCGTTCGACGACCATCAGCCGCCGAAGAAAAAGCATTGGTGGTCGAGGTAGTTCTATGCAAGTTAACATATAAAGAATGTACTGAGAGTATATAATTATTGAATACTGAGAATTGATTATGGCAGAAACAAAATATATTTTCGTTACCGGTGGTGTGGTTTCCTCTTTGGGCAAGGGCATCATTTCTTCGTCCATCGGCAAGTTGTTACAGGCAAGAGGTTACAACATAACCATCCAAAAGTTTGACCCTTACATAAATATCGACCCGGGAACGCTGAACCCTTACGAGCACGGCGAATGCTATGTCACTGCCGACGGCATGGAAACCGACCTTGACTTGGGACACTATGAGCGTTTCACTGGTATCCAGACCACTAAGGCAAACTCAATGACGACAGGCCGTATCTATAAGGCTGTCATCGACAAAGAGCGCCGCGGCGACTACCTAGGCAAAACGATTCAGGTCGTTCCGCACATCACCGACGAGATAAAACGCAACATAAAGCTTCTCGGACAGAAGTATCACTACGACTTCGTGATTACCGAAATCGGTGGAACAATTGGTGATATCGAGAGTGCTCCGTTCCTTGAGGCAATCCGACAGATGAAGTGGGAACTAGGCAAACGTGCCGTCAACATTCACCTAACATACATTCCTTACCTCAAGGCAGCAGGCGAATTGAAGACGAAACCTACTCAGCACAGCGTCAAAGAGCTCCAGAGCGTCGGTATCCAGCCTGATATTCTGGTTCTGCGAACCGAGAAACATCTTCCAGACGGTATCCGCAAGAAGGTTGCAGCTTTCTGTAACGTCGACTTCGACTGCGTCGTTCAGAGTGAAGACTTATCCAGTATCTACGAAGTTCCTGTAAATATGCAGAACCAAGGATTGGATGCAGCCATCTTACGCAAGTGCGGAGAGCCTGTCGGACCTACTCCGGAGCTCGGTCCTTGGAAAAAGTTCCTCGACAAGCAAAAGAACGCTACGGAGATCGTCAACATCGGACTCGTTGGCAAATACGACTTGCAGGATGCATACAAGAGTATCCGCGAGAGTCTGTCACAAGCAGGAACATACAACGACCACAAAACTAAGATAACCTTCATTAACTCTGAAGGCATAACCGAAGACAACGTAGCAGAGAAGCTTGCAGGCCAAGACGGCATCGTAATCTGCCCGGGCTTCGGACAGAGAGGCATCGAAGGCAAGATTGTAGCTGCTCATTACACCCGCACCCACGACATTCCGACATTCGGAATATGCCTTGGCATGCAGATGATGGTCATCGAATTCGCACGAAACGTCCTCGGATACAAAGACGCTAACAGTCGCGAGATGGACGAAAAGACTCCTCACAATGTCATAGACATCATGGAGGAGCAGAAGAATATTACCAATATGGGTGGCACAATGCGCCTCGGCGCATACGAATGCGACCTCAAACAGGGCTCACGAGTATTCAATATTTATAAGAAAGAGCATATTCAGGAACGCCACCGCCACCGTTACGAGTTCAATAACGACTATGAGAAGGAATTCGAACGCAACGGAATGAAATGCGTCGGACGCAATCCTGAGAGCAACCTCGTTGAGATTGTCGAGATACCGAGCCTTAAATGGTACATAGGAACACAGTTCCATCCAGAGTACCAGAGCACGGTTCTCAAGCCACACCCATTATTCCTCGACTTTGTCAAAACAGCTATTGAAAATCAGGATAAACAAAAGTAATTAATGGATAAGAATACAATTATCGGTTTCGTACTGATGGCTGTCGTCCTATTCGGCTTCGCTTATTGGCAGACACCTTCCGCTGAAGAGCAGCAAGCTGCTATTGAGCAAGCACAACAGGACTCCATTGCCGCAGCAAAGAAACAGCAACAACTCAGGATAGCACAAGAGAAGCAGAAGCAAGCGCAGGAGGCTGCCGCTACGAACGACTCCGCTTTGTTCCACACTGCTGTAGCAGGAAAAGCTGAAGACATCGTCCTTAAGAACAGCAAACTCGAGCTTACTGTCAACACCAAGGGCGGTACTGTAACCAAGGCATACATCAAAAACCAGAAAGGCAGTACCCGTTATGTTGGTCATGACATATCCGACAAGACCGGAAAGCACGACGATCCGAACGGAGTTACACTCTTCGACGGCAAAAACCAACAGCTTAGCTTCACGCTTGTTGCTAAAGAAAGCAATATAAGCACTAAGGACTTATACTTCACTCCTTCTGCCCAGACCGACTCAACGCTGACCCTTACAGCCGTAGCTGCACAAGGTAAGACTCTGACTCTTACCTATAAGCTTGGCAAGGACTACATGTTGCACATGAGTTTGAAGGTCAACGGCATGAGCGGACTTTTCGATCCGAACACCAATAAACTTGATGTCAACTGGCACGAGAAGGTTAAGGAGCAAGAGCGCGGCTTCTCTTTTGAGAATCGTTACGCACGTCTCGACTACAAGATTAAAGATGGAAGCACTGATTATTTGAGTGAAGCATCGGATAAAGAAAAGACTACCGACGACGCTCTCGACTGGATTGCGTTCAAGAACCAGTTCTTCTCGGCTGTCATGATTTCAAAGGACGGCTTCGATAAGGGCGCAGACCTCCACAGTGTAGCTTACGACAAGAAAGAGCAGGAGAATGATAAGGTTCGCTATTTGAAGGACTTAACCGCATCTTCCAAAGTCTTCTTCGACCCTACAGGTCAAAAAGCCAGCGAGTTCGAGTTCTACATTGGTCCTAACGACTTCTACATTTTAAAGGACGTCGAGAAGCAAAGCACCTTCAATCGGGAGCTCGATTTGGAACGCATCGTGTACCTCGGCTGGCCTCTTTTCCGCTACATCAACCGCTGGTTCACCCTTCCGGTCTTCACGGCACTCACCAACTGGGGTCTCCCAATGGGCGTTGTGCTCATTCTGATTACACTGCTGCTGAAACTAATCACCTACCCTATGGTGAAGAAGAGCTACATGTCATCAGCCAAGATGCGCGTTCTGAAGCCGAAACTCGACGAGGCTACAAAGCAATACGACAAGCCAGAGGACCAGATGCAGAAGCAGCAGGCAATGATGCAGCTATATTCCGAATACGGCGTAAGCCCGTTGTCCGGTTGTCTTCCTATGCTGATACAGATGCCTATCTGGATTGCCATGTTCAACTTTGTGCCTAACGCTATCCAGCTACGTGGTCAGAGTTTCCTCTGGATGCAGGATTTGAGCACCTACGACCCAATCGTTGAATGGGGCAGCAACTTGTGGCTGATAGGCGACCACTTAAGTTTGACATGTATTCTGTTCGTCGGAGCGCAGCTGCTTTACAGCTGGTTCACGATGCAATTGCAGAAAGACCAGATGGTAGGACAGCAAGCTGACCAGATGAAGATGATGCAATGGATGATGTATCTCATGCCGTTGATGTTCTTCTTCATATTCAACGACTACTCGTCAGGTCTTAACTTCTACTACTTCATAAGCCTTCTGTTCTCAGCAATAATAATGTTTACGCTCCGCAAGACAACCAATGACGAGAAGCTTCTCGCTATTCTTGAGGCACGCCGAGCAGAAAACAAGAAGAATCCAAAGAAGATGACGGGCATGGCAGCACGTCTTCAGCGCATGCAGGAGGAACAACAGGAACTCCAGCGCAAGCGCGAAGAACTCGAACGAAAGCGTCGCAAGCTTTAGCTCTAACGTCAAGCACACCGCCACAAGTGTGACGGCAAACAATCAAGAACATGAAAAAGACAATGATAATAGCCACCGCCGCCATGATAATGGGCGGCGGTGTTATGCAAGCACAGAACGTGAAGATAGGCAAGAACAATATAAAGCTGACACAGGACACCATGACTCCGGAAGCCCTTTGGGCTATGGGCCGCATCGGTTCAGCAACACCGAGTCCTGACGGCAGCAAGATTGTATATCAGGTCGGCTACTACAGCGTATCCGAAAACAAAGGACACCAGATGCTTTTCGTCATGGATGCCAACGGAAAGGATAAGCGCCAGCTCACAACGACCGATGATAGCGAAACCGATGCTTCATGGCTTGACAACAATACCATAGCATTCCTCTCCGGCGGACAGCTCTGGAAGATGAATGCCGACGGCTCTAACCGTCAGAAACTCACATCTGACAAGATTGACATCGAAGGCTATAAGTTCAGCCCCGACGGCAAGAAGGTCGTCATTATTAAGAGTCTGCCTTACCACGGAAGCATCAAGGAGAACCCGTCAGACCTCCCGAAGGCCACCGGACGTCTCATTACAGACATGAACTACCGCCATTGGGACCACTATGTCGAGAGTATTCCACATCCATTCGTTGCCAATGTCAACGGCAACAGCATCGATGAAGGTACCGATATCTTGGAAGGCGAGCCTTACGAAAGCCCTATGGCACCATTCGGAGGTATCGAGCAAATCGACTGGAGCCGCGATTCAAAGTCTGTTGCATACACTTGCCGCAAGAAGGAAGGTGTCAAGTACGCCATCTCTACCGATGCTGACATATACCTATATAATATAGAGACACGCCAGACCAAGAACCTTTGCAAGGATGACGCACCAAAGTCTCTCTACGAAGAGTGGCAGGCTGCCGACTCGACAATCGACGCAACAAAGAGCATGCGCAACCAAACCATCGACTCGGAGAAGTTCAAGAGCCTCAACGTAGGCTACGATGTGAACCCGAAATTCTCTCCCGACGGCCGCTATGTAGCATGGCTGAGCATGGAACACAACGGATATGAAAGTGACTTGAACCGTCTTTGCGTCTATGACTTGAAAGCTCATACAAAGACATACGTCACCAATGCCAAGAACTTCGACACCAACGTCGACGACTATTGCTGGACTCCTGACAGCAAAGGTTTCTATATCATGGGCGTATGGCATGCCACTGAGCGCATCTGGAGTGCCGGACTGAAAGGCGGAAAGATAAGTCAGGTAACAGACGACAGCTTCAACGACTTCGGTAGCGTACAGATGTTGAACGCCAAGCAACTGCTGACAACACGTCATTCCATGCTTCATCCTGACGACATCTTCATCGTTACACCATCCAAGAAAGAAAAGGCAGCAACCGTTGAACAAATAACTGACGAGAACAAGCATATCTTCGACCAACTCGCAAGTGCTCAGGTCGAGAAGCATTGGGTAAAGACAACAGACGGACAACAAGAACTTGTCTGGGTTATCCTTCCCCCTCACTTCGATAAATCAAAGAAGTACCCTACCCTTCTCTACTGTGAAGGCGGCCCGCAGAGTCCAGTATCACAGTTCTGGAGCTATCGTTGGAACTTCTCCATTATGGCAGCGCACGGCTATGTCATAGTAGCACCGAACCGCCACGGTCTCCCCGGCTTCGGCTCCGCTTGGAACGAAGAAGTCAGCCGCGACTGGACGGGACAGTGCATGGACGACTACCTCTCAGCCATTGACTGGGCAGCCGACAGCCTCTCTTATGTCGACAGAAAACGCCTCGGCGCTGTTGGCGCATCTTTCGGTGGTTTTTCCGTCTACTATCTCGCAGGTCATCACAACAAGAGGTTCAAGTGTTTCATCGCTCACGACGGTGCTTTCAACCTCGAATCGATGTACACAGACACTGAGGAAGCATGGTTCTCCAACTGGGAGTACGACGATGCTTATTGGAACAATGACAAGACGGATGCTGCAAAGCGCACTTACGAGAACAGTCCGCACAAGGCTGTCGACAAGTGGGATACTCCTATCCTTTGCATCCACGGCGAAAAGGACTACCGCATCAATGCCAACCAGGGCATGGGAGCTTTCAACTCCGCACGCATGAGAGGCATCCCGGCAGAGCTTCTGCTCTTCCCCGACGAGAACCACTGGGTGCTGAAGCCACAGAACGGTATCCTTTGGCAGCGCACATTCTTCAACTGGCTCGACCGCTGGCTTAAGAAATAAGGGCCTACCCCGGCCCTCCCAAAGGGAGGGAGTCTAAAGTATGACTTGCAACAACAAGATAAAGGATAACATTACTTGAAGTTTAAATATTAATCATTAACTGTATTCCCCAACAGAGCAATTGAAGTCTCCCGACATTGTGAGGGTCAAGGGGAATGTCTTTTATTATGGTAGAAAAAGTTAAAACGATACTCAGCGACAGTAAAGGGGCTCGCTGGACCGCCCTTATCATCGTAGCGTTCACGATGATGATGGGCTATTTCATCACTGACGTGATGTCCCCTCTTGAAGTCTTACTTACCAAAAGCGTAGCTCAGGGAGGTCTTGGCTGGACGTCAGACGACTACGGCTTCTTCTCGGGCAGCTACGGCTACATCAACGTATTCCTGCTCATGCTCTTCTTCGGAGGCATAATCCTCGACAAGATGGGCATCCGCTTCACCGGAACACTTGCTTGCGGCTTGATGGTAATCGGTGTTTGCATCAAGTTCTTTGGCGTCACCCACGACTTCGAAGGTGCTCGTTTCACACTCGACTTCGTCAATTTCTCACTCCCGATGTCAGCAGCTGTTGCCTCGTTGGGCTTCGCCATATTTGGTACCGGCTGTGAAATATGCGGAATAACAGTATCGAAAATCATCACAAAGTGGTTCACCGGTCACGAGCTTGCACTCGCAATGGGTATCCAGGTAGCACTTGCACGTATGGGAACGGCAGGCGCTTTGATGGGTTCTCTGCCTATTGCCAAGGCTTTCGGCGGTAAAGTCGGTGCCCCGGTGTTGCTTGGTGCAGTCCTGCTCATCATCGGTTTCCTTGCATTCCTTGTCTATACAGTCATGGACAAAAAGCTCGACAAGAGTGTTGAAGAAGCAAAGGTAGCCGACGAAACACCTGCCGGCAAGCCGGAAGAGACAGAAATCGCAGAGACCGAAGAAGCTGAAGAGGACGAGGACTTCCACCTCTCCGACCTCAAATACATCTTCACCAACCCAGGTTTCTGGTGCATCTGCCTGCTTTGCCTGCTCTTCTACAGCGGCGTATTCCCATTCCTGAAGTTCGCTACAAAGCTGATGATAACCAACTACAACGTTCCTGAGAACCTTGCCGGCATCATCCCGGGTCTTATCCCATTCGGAACAATACTTCTCACACCGCTTTTCGGCTCACTCTACGACCGTATCGGAAAGGGCGCAACTTTGATGCTCATCGGCTCTGTAATGCTTGCAGCCGTCCACTTCGTATTCGCTATCCACATCCTGCCTTACTGGTGGTTCGCCGTAATCGTAATGATTACCCTCGGAATAGCATTCTCCCTTGTGCCGTCGGCTATGTGGCCGAGCGTACCTAAGATAATCCCAATGAAGACTCTGGGCTCCGCCTACTCTATCATATTCTACATTCAGAATATCGGTCTCAGCCTTGTCCCGGTTCTTATCGGTAAAGTCAACGGTGCTGACCCTACTTACACGACAAGTATGAGCATCTTCTGTGGCTTCGGAATTGCAGCCGTTGTCCTGTCATTACTTCTCCTTGTAGTCGACAAGAAGAAGCATTACGGACTACAGCAACCGAACATCAAGAAATAAAATCACACTATAAGGCGACTCGAAAGAGCCGCCTTTTTTCGTTTTTTTTCTTACCTTTGCAGCCGGTTTACAAACATTGAGGAAAAAGCTATATGCTTATTGAAACTATTTTCAAGCGTCTTTACAAGCCCCTTTGCCTATACGCCATGCACTATCTGAGCGGAAATATCGACGAGGCAGAAGATGTCGTACAGGATTGTTTCGTAAAGATGTAGGAAGTACGGCCCGACAACGAGCGCACGTTTCTCTACACAGCTGTTCGCAACGCCTGCATCGACCGCCTGCGCCGCATCCACCCGGAGACGATAGATTTTGCGCCACACGACCTTGACGGAATGATAACCGACAACGAAGCACGCGACCGCTCCATCCTTGAGGCATAAGCAAGGCTCTCAAACGGCTTCGTGGAACATGGCAGGAAGGCCAAATGATTCGCTTAAGAACGTCGCCGAGAAAACCGGAGTCTTCAAAGTCTTCTCGAAGATGGCAGAGGTTAGGGCGAAGGCTTCTACGCTGAATGTGAAAATCAATCCTAACACTTCGGGCAAGCAACGCATCATTGATGTCGACGTAATGGCAGTAAACACAGGTACAACCTTCCGTTTCATACAAGATTATAAATAAGATAACGGAAATCAAGTGGAGGGCGGAATAGCAAGGTCAAAACACAGTCGGGAATAATATAGAAAGCATTGCTAATGCCTCCCTTTTAAGGAATAATGAACCATAAAACGAAAAAAGTTGCATAAAAGTTTTGCTGATAGAATATAAAATTGTACCTTTGCACTCGCTAAACAAAAGCAACGGGAAGTAGCGCAGTCCGGTAGCGCTCCTGGTTTGGGACCAGGTGGTCGCAGGTTCGAATCCTGTCTTCCCGACAAAAAATCAGATAAGCGACTGACTTTCAGCCGCTTATTTGCATTTATACGGTGAGTGGTCGGACAAAATTCGGACACGAACAATTTAGGGAACATGTTGAAGGTAGGCCATTTCAAATAAAGAAATGGTTAAAAAAAATAATTTTTCTAAATCCGGAGCTATCGCAGAAATAAAAGGGTGGACTCCACCTAAGCTTCACCAGGGCAAAGATTGTTATGTAGACTTCTTAGCCTTTGAGCCTTTGTCGGGAAAAATGAAGCGCAAAAAGATTATGCTTGGCCATGTCAAGGGTAAGAAGTCTCAGCGCGAATATGCCGATGGCATAATCCGACGATTGACGGAGAAGCTTTTATCCGGATGGAATCCATGGATGGACACGAATAATGCCGCTGAATACGCAAAATTCAGCGATATTTGTATAGACTACAGGACCTATATTTCACGATTGACCAAAGAGGAAAACATGCGCCAGGAAACGTTTGTTTCCTATTCTTCTTACATGAAGATATTCGAGGAATGGGCATCGCCGAAAATCAAATATATCTTCCAGATGTCCAAGCAGCTGCTCTCCGAGTTCCTCGATTATGTTTTTCTCGAGCGCAACAACTCTATCCAGACTCGTAACAACTACTTAGCATGGCTGCGGACGTTCTGCACGTGGCTCCTTGAGCGTGGAGTGCTCAACGAGAATCCCACTGCAGGGCTGGTACTGATAAACAGGCGCAACAGGCAAAAGAATCGCACGGTACTTGATGACAACGTATTGAAAAATCTTCATACCTATCTCGACAAGAATAACCGACATTTCCTTCTTGCATGTTACTTCTTGCACTATATGTTTGTACGGCCGAGGGAAATGTCATTTATTCGTGTCGGCGACATTCGGTTATCAGGACCGACGCTGGTTCTGCATGGCAGACGCACCAAGAACCGCAAAGATGCTGTTCTTACCATACCGAAGAAGGTCGTGCATCTCATGCTCGACCTTCAAGTTCTCTCCAGTCCTCTGAGTTACTATTTATTCTCTGATGGTTTTACTCCAGGAAAGGAGAGAAGGAGCGAGAAGCAGTTTCGCGACTATTGGAATCTTCATGTCCGGAAAGATTTGAATTTGCCATCTACGCTGAAATTCTACAGCCTTAAGGATACCGGTATCACGAATATGCTCAAAAGTAATATGGATGTACTGTCGGTAAGGGATCAGGCACGACATTCCTCAATTTCCATTACCGACATGTACACTCCGACTGATACCAACGAGGTAAACACGGCTATTCTTGACTACGAGGATGACTTATAGCAGCTCGTAGAAGTAGCCTGTCTTCTCTCTTTCGATACCGTCGTTGGTAACGTTTATCTCAACTTTTGAGCAGATATAACGTTTATTTCTGAAGATATATATTTTCGACGGGTCGGGGATATCATCGGTAATAAACTTTATTGTTATGAGATTGTTTTTATCGATTGTGACTGCTTTGAATCTGCTTTCCTCGACATTATCATCTTCAGATGATCCGCCGAGATTTCCGAACGTTCTCTTTCCACCTGCAGGCGAGCCCCATATTAATGCATGATAAGCCGGAACGCTCTCCAAAGAGAGGGAACCAGATATTTCGCCATTGTAGGCATTATAATAACGGAAATCGGTATATAATGCCGGAACACGAAATGTCAGATCTTCACCTTGATATGTGTTCGCCGGGCGAATATTCTTTCTGTCTTTAAGATTGACCACTCTTCTACTGATAAATGCCACCGGCATTTTATCATCAGCTTCTTCCTTACTTGAAGAGTCAGAATCTTCACCATTTTCAATTTCATTCTGTATTGTAGTATAATATTCTCCGTCATCATCAACTTCCATATCCTCTAAGCCAGCCTCTTTCTCATTCTGTACGGATGCCACGACGAAATGCAGCTTACGTGCTGCATCATCATAACCGTTCCAACGGCATTCTTTTTTGTCCTCTTCAGTGTATGCCATCCGTTCATAGATGGCAGCAGGACAAATATTCAAGTCTTGGAAGTCATCACTATCCTTGTCTCTTACTATTGGATTGAAGTAACCACATTCGACTAGCTTCTCTACAGTCTCACTGTCATCGGCCATTGTCTTAGGTATTTCGGCATAGATAAGATAGTCCTCTTGAATCTTGAAGAGAGTGGTCTTGCGCTCCTTTTCTGTCATTTTCGATGCAGCGTCGATGAGCGCAGACTTACTCGAATATACCTTTGGCTCGTACTTTTTAAGGACGTTGGCTGGTATATAATCCTGCCATTGGCGGTTAGCTGACGAATCGAAACCATATTCAATATTCGACGTGGCAAGATTATCCAGTCCGTCCTCATCATACTCTGATGAGAACTCATCCTCACAATCATAAGTAACGGTGTTCTGCGACAACATTTCATTAGTTGTCAGGATGTCTACAGTCTTGGCAACTTCATCGAATATGAAAGATGCGTTGAAAAGTTTCCGGACTTCATCCAGGAACTTGTAGACTGTCCAGTGTGGAAGAGCATCTTGAATTCGGCATGTCTTACATGCGCTTACGATAACAAGACGATTCCATGGATCCTTGTCAATCTCATTATTCTTAATCGTGTAGCCTTCACTTTCCAGCACCTTTTTCAGCACATAGCAGAGGAACGGCTGCGGAGCTGGGTTGAGAATGATGGAGTAATTGCCATCGACATAGATTCCACCAAAAGCTCTCTTCTCACTTATTCTGAGGTTATAGAATCTGTTAGCCATTATGGAATTACTCTCATCGGTGGTAGGACACAGAACGCAAACATCTTTTTGCCCTACATAGTTTGATTGACTGAGGTCGGCGAAGATGACCGAAGTCTTTGCGTTCAGGGGCCACGTCGCCTTACCGTTCTTTTCCTGACACTTTGCTTCGTTGATACCTTTATCCAGTTCAACGGCAGGAAAAGAGATCTCATCAATGTAATGCTTCTCGAATTTAGAGTTATACTTAATTCGAGACTTACCACCGGCGATTTGCACCTTTACCTTTTCATTGGTGATACTTGTAACAGTGCCTTTGCCGGACATTACGAGACGGTTGTCAACATATAAGCGACATTCCTCGAATGGAGCAATACTTTTCTTCACATCGAGACGCTGAACGTTAGCGAAGATTTCACGGTTCTTGGATATCGACATCGGGAACGTTACATCATAAGTATAAGAACCTGAATCCTTGATGAACGGGTTCTCATACGTTACTTTGATTTTATCTGATGACGATGGGAAAGCAACCTTATCGTCGAGAGTGCAATATA